>JANMAN010000342.1:0-3714 GCA_031359885.1 Tardiphaga sp.
CTCTCCCGACGTGATCGATGCTTATCGACCTGGACGAAACCACGGCCGCGCCGCGCCTGTCAACGCGGCCGGTGCTTAATCAACACGCAAACTGCACGTGAGCCGCAAGCCTCTGATTTGCGTCACACTTTCTGGACAGCACCATAACCCGCGTCTAAAAGCATGCGCTGGGAATTTCCGCCTTGCGGCGGCTGTGCTGATGGGACGAACATGAGCGGCGTTAACGAGATCAGGTCGGCATTTCTGAATTATTTCGCGGCCAACGGCCACGAGATCCAGCCGTCGTCGCCGCTGGTTCCGCGCAACGATCCGACGCTGATGTTCACCAATGCCGGCATGGTGCAGTTCAAGAACGTCTTCACCGGCATGGAGAAGCGCCCCTATCAGCGCGCGACCACCTCGCAGAAATGCGTGCGCGCCGGCGGCAAGCACAACGACCTCGACAATGTCGGCTACACCGCGCGGCATCACACGTTCTTCGAGATGCTCGGCAATTTCTCGTTCGGCGATTACTTCAAGGATCGCGCGATCGAACTCGCGTGGAATCTCATTACCAAAGAATACGGCCTCGCCAAGGATCGCTTGCTCGTCACGGTCTATTCCGAGGACGACGAAGCGCACGCGCTGTGGAAGAAGATCGCCGGTCTGCCGGATTCGAAAATCATTCGCATCCCGACCTCGGACAATTTCTGGCAAATGGGCGACACCGGGCCGTGCGGTCCGTGTTCGGAAATCTTCTTCGATCATGGCGACAAGATTCCCGGCGGCCCTCCGGGTTCGCCGGACGAAGACGGCGACCGCTTCATCGAGATCTGGAATCTCGTCTTCATGCAGTTCGATCAGATCGCACCGGGCAATCGCAACCCGCTGCCGAAGCCGTCGATCGACACCGGCATGGGGTTGGAGCGGATCGCGGCCGTGCTTCAGGGCAAGCACGACAATTACGACATCGACCTGTTCGTCGCGCTGATCCGCGCCATCGCGGATTTGACCGGGGCCGATCCGCAGGGCCCGATGAAGGCGTCGCTGCGGGTCATCGCGGACCATCTGCGCGCGTCGTCTTTCCTGATCGCCGACGGCGTGCTGCCGTCGAACGAAGGCCGCGGCTATGTGCTGCGCCGGATCATGCGGCGCGCGATGCGCCACGGGCAGTTGCTCGGCAGCCGCGAGCCCTTGATGTGGCGGCTGGTGTGGGCGCTGGTCCGCGAGATGGGGCAGGCCTATCCCGAACTGGTGCGCGCGGAAAAGCTGATCGAGGAAACGCTGCGGCTCGAAGAGACGCGCTTCCGCAAGACGCTCGATCGGGGGCTCGTCATTCTCGACGAGAAAAGCGGCGCGCTGACGAAAGGCGATATGTTCGACGGCGAGACCGCGTTCACGCTGTACGACACCTATGGCTTTCCGCTCGACCTCACGCAGGATGCGCTGCGCTCGCGTGGCATTTCGGTCGATCTCGATGCGTTCAACGCATCGATGCAGCAGCAAAAAGCCAAGGCGCGCGAATCCTGGAAAGGCTCGGGCGATGCCGCCACCGAAGCGATCTGGTTTCCGCTGCGCGAGAAACTCGGTGCGACGGAATTCCTCGGCTACGAAACGGAAACCGCCGAAGGCGTCGTCGCTGCACTTGTGAAGGACGGCAAGGACGTTGCATCGCTCAGCAAGGGCGAGAGCGGCGCCATCGTGATGAACCAGACGCCGTTCTATGCGGAGTCTGGCGGGCAGGTGGGCGACACCGGCACGATGCACGGCGACGGCGTCATTTTCCGCGTGACCGAAACTCAGAAGAAGGCCGGCGATCTGTTCGTGCATGTCGGCACGGTCGAAGAAGGCACGCTGAAATCGGGCGCGGCTTTGCAGCTCGACGTCGATCACGGCCGGCGCTCGTCGATCCGTGCGAACCACTCGGCGACGCATCTGCTGCACGAGGCACTGCGTCAGGTGCTCGGCGATCACATCGCGCAGAAGGGTTCGATGGTCGCGCCGGATCGTCTGCGTTTCGACTTCGTGCATCAGAAGCCGATCACGGCGGACGAATTGCGACGCGTCGAAGACATCGCGAACGACGTCGTGCTCGAGAACGACGAGGTGACGACGCGGCTGATGGCGGTGGACGATGCGCGCGAAGCCGGCGCGCGTGCGCTGTTCGGCGAGAAGTACGGCGATGAAGTCCGCGTCGTGTCGATGGGCAAGGGTGCATCTAACGCACTGGGCTGGTCGGTCGAACTCTGCGGCGGCACGCATGTCAATCGCACCGGCGATATCGGTCTGATTTCCGTCACCGGCGAAAGCGCGGTGGCGTCCGGCGTGCGTCGTATCGAGGCGTTGACTGGCCGCTACGCGCGGCACAACGCCAATGCGGCTATCATGACGGCGAAGGCTGCGGCATCCGAATTGCGCAGCTCGCTCGACGACATGCCGGCGCGCATCGCGGCGCTGATGGACGAGCGCAAGAAGCTCGAGCGCGAACTCTCAGAGGCGAAGAAAAAGCTCGCGATGGGCGGCGGCGCGACGGCGAGCGCGGCCGATGCAGCGGAAACCGGAGTGCAGGAGGTCGGCGGCATCAAATTGATGGCGCGCAACGTCGCCGGCATCGAGATGAAAGATCTCAAGAGCCTTGCGGATAGCGGCAAGAAGCAACTCGGCTCTGGCGTGGTCGCGATCATCAATGTCGGCGAAGACGGAAAAGCCGGCATCGTCGTCGGAGTGACGCAAGATCTCACCTCGCGCTACAGCGCGGTCGATCTGGTGCGCGTCGCGTCGGAGGCGCTCGGCGGCAAAGGCGGCGGCGGACGGCCGGACATGGCGCAGGCTGGCGGCCCGGACGGCGCGAAGGCCGACGCGGCGTTGAAGGCCATCGCCGTTGCGATGGGTGGGTAGACACGGGGTGACCCGTCATCCTGAGGTGCGAACCCGACCGTGCTCTTGCGCGGTCAATTTGGGCGAGCCTCGAAGGATGGCGGCTGAATGGGCCACTATTTTATTTTCAGTTTGCCGCCGCGTCGTTGCGCGAGATTGCTGACAGATTGCCAGTCAGACTGGATCAAGGCCTTTTTCTTGGCGCGACTCCATCCCTTGATCTGCCGCTCGACTGCAATGGCGTCGGTAATCCGATCGAAATATTGCGACCAAACAAGTTGGACCGGCCGGCGCGATTTCGTGTAGCCGGGAAAATGCCCATGATTATGTTGATCAACTCTAACGGATAAATCCTCGCCGGTCGCTGAACCGACGTAAAATGATTTGTCTGCGCAGAGAAGAAGATAAACAAAGGCTCCCATTCGTCGCCATCCTTCGAGGCTCGCCGCAAGAGCGGCGCCGGACGACGAAGACGTCGCCCGGACGCACCTCAGGATGACGGCGCGAGCGTTCCGACTTACGCCTTCGTCATCGCCTTGGTCAGATTGTCCGCGACCTTGTCGAGGAAGCCCGTGGTCGAGAGCCAGCGTTGATCCGCGCCGACGAGCAGCGCGAGATCCTTGGTCATGTAGCCCTGTTCGACCGTATCGACGCAGACCTTCTCCAGCGTCTTGGCGAAGGCGGCGAGATCGCTGTTGTCATCGAGCTTGGCGCGGTGCGCGAGGCCTTGGGTCCAGGCGAAGATCGACGCGATCGAGTTGGTCGAGGTCTCCTTGCCCTTCTGGTGCTCGCGGTAATGCCGCGTGACCGTGCCGTGCGCAGCTTCTGCCTCGACGACCTGGCCGTCCGGCGTCAACA
>JANMAN010000763.1:0-4128 GCA_031359885.1 Tardiphaga sp.
GCGGTCGCGACGGCAAGATTTCCGCCGGCGCTTTCTCCGACTAACGCAAGCTTGGACGGATCGCCGCCCCAGCTTTTCGCGTTCTTCTCGATGTATTTCCAAGCTGTGATGGCTTCCTCATGCGCGGCCGGAAATTTGTTGTCCGGTGCCATCGGATAATCGATCGATACGACGATCGCGTTCGCTTTGCGAGCGATCGCGGCCGGCGCTGCGTCGTAGGTGTCGAGATCGGCGATCACCCAGCCGCCGCCACGAACCTACGCGATGACAGGCAGGTTGAAATCTTTGGTCGCATTGTCGGGCGTGTAATAGCGCAGGCGCAGGTTGCCCATATCGGCAAAGCGACTGTTGCTCACCGTTACGCCGGCATGCGGATTGGCTTTGATGTTTTCGTCCTTGATGACCTTCTTCACGGCGTCGGCGGCTGACGGCTGCTTGCGTGCATCGGCCGGCGTCAAAGTTTCGATGGGCTTCGGTTCTAGCGCCGCCAGAGCAGCCAACACCTTCGCCATATCGGGATCGGCCTTCACGGAAGGATCGGCTGGAGCGTTGGCGAGCTGAGCGTTTTGGCTCGCTGCCGCCGGTGGCAGACTCTGGGCTTGAGCAGCTGGGCTCGTCGCAGTGATAGCAGCAGCTGTCGCGAGAAAGGCGAAAGCCCGATTGGAAAACAGCATGAATCGATCTCCGGTTGCGTTGCGGGATAAACCGAACGCCAACCGATCGTTCCGACTGTTATCGCGAGGAGCAAGTCGCTCGTCTTGGAGCAACGACAGCGCGGTTGCGTTACGCCGAGACTGTCTTGCGGTAGAGGTTGCTGTAGCTGTCGGCAGAGATCGTCCAGCTAAAGGATTTCGACATCGCGCGCCGCCGCATGGAGTTCATGCGATCCTTGGCACCGAAGGTCGCGAACGCGCGGCAGATGCCGCCCAAGAACGACTCCGTCGAAGGCTGAGTGAACAAAAAGCCTGTTTTGCCGTCGTCGATGGTTTCGGCGAGGCCGCCGGTCTGATGGCCGATCGGCAGCGATCCGAAACGCTGCGCATACATCTGGCTCAGGCCGCAGGGCTCGAAGCGCGACGGCATCAACGTGAAATCGGTGCCGGCGAAAATGCGCCGGGCATCGCCGTCGTTGAAGCCGATATCGACGCCGATCGCGCCAGGGCGGCGGCGTTGCGCTTCCATCAACGCCACCTCGAAGCGGGTCTCGCCGCGGCCGGTGACGACGATTTGTCCGCCGGCGGCCACGATTGCATCGGCCGCAGCCAGCACGAGATCGACGCCCTTCTGATGCACGAGGCGAGCGACGACGCCGAACAGCGGACCGCGCGACAGCGCCAGACCGAATTTCTGCCGGACGTGATCGGCATTGGCGCGGCGCGCCTTCCATTCGCCGGCGGCGAACGGGCTGGTCAGCTGCGCGCAGACGCGCGGGTCCCAGCTTTCGTCGATGCCGTTGAGGATACCGGTCAGTTCGGATGCGTTGGCGCGCTGGCGGAGCAGGCCTTCAAGGCCGCAGCCGAGTTCGGGCGTCGTGATCTCGCGGGCGTAGGTCTCGCTCACCGTCGTGAGGTGCGAGGCATAGACGATGCCGCCCTTGAGGAATGACAGCGTGTCGTAGAATTCCAGTCCCTCGATATGGAAGGACTCGACGGGCGCACCAATGCGGCGCAGCGATTCCTTGGGGAACAGGCCCTGATAGGCAAGATTGTGAATCGTGAGGATGGTCGGGATCGGGATCCGATTCCAGGTCAGATAGGCCGGCACCAGTGCCGACGGCCAGTCGTTGGCGTGGACCAGATCGGCCGACCAATTCTTGTCGAGATTGCCGGCGGCCAATGACGCCGCAGCCGATGCGAAGCGGCCGAAGCGCACGTCGTTGTCCGGCCAGTCGCGGCCGTTGGCGTCGCCATAAGGATTGCCGGGGCGATCGTAAAGCTGCGGGCACAGCAGAATGTAGATCGGCAGGCCGTCTTTCGTTGCGGTCAGGCCGAGCGAACATGCGGGCATTTCGGCAAGCGCGGGGCACTTGCCGACGATCTCGATGCTGTCGAATTGAGCGATCACGTCCCGATAACCGGGCAGCATCACGCGAACGTCGCTCCATAACCGAAGCGCGCGGGGCAGAGCCGCCGATACGGCAGCTAGTCCGCCGACACGGACGAAGTCATCGATCTCTGACGTAACGAACAGAACTTTCAACGAAGCCCCCACGCCAATCGCAAATGGTGCTATGCAAAAAGCAGTCCAATCTGGCAGGCATCTTCACGTAAAATGTTCGATTCCCTCAAGCTATATATTTAGCCTTCGAGATAGTCTGACATCACCTGACGACTTTCGAATGACGTCAGTAAGCCTGTCAGCAACGCATCGCTTGACCGTCATATAGTGAGCAAGACGTTAATATTCCAATCACAGGTCGCGCGGCGTTGTAGCGACCAGTCGCAAGACGCTCATGAGGCATCCGACTGCTGCGAAACCTGCACCTAAAGCCAGTGCCAACGTCGCGCCTTCGCGCCCGGCGAGGCCAAAGCAGAATGCGGCCAAGGCAGCACCCGTGGTCTGTCCGGTCAGCCGGGCCGTGGCGACGATGCCGCTGGCGCCGCCGCTGCGATTGGCCGGCGCGCTGGCCATCAGCGCCTTCATGTTGGGAGCCTGAAAGAATCCGAAGCCGCAGCCGCAGATTGCCATCCGCCAAACGATGTCGGCGATCGTCGGCTGGGCCGGCAACAGCGCGAGCAGCGCCATTCCGATGCCGAGCAGCGCCAGACCTAAACCACCGAGAATGCCGACCGCATAACGGTCCGACAATCGGCCGGCGATCGGCGCCATGATGCCGACGACGAGCGGCCACGGCGTCATGAAGAAACCTGTCTCGACCTGCGAGCGACCGAGCACGTCCTCAAAGTAAAATGGCAGCGACACAAAGGCGAGGCCCTGCACGGCGAACGCGCAGATCGCTGTCGCAGCCGACAAAGCGAAGACCGGCCGCCTGAACAGGTCGATCGGCAGCATCGGCGCGGGATGATCGGCCTGCCGCCGCACCGCGAACCAGCCGATCGCGAGCCCGGCCACGATCTCCAGCGCCACTGACAGTGGCGGCGCGTGATGCGCGGCGCTTCCGAGCCCCGTGATGAAGAGGCCCAGGCTTGCCGATGCCAGCACAGCGCCGAGCATGTCGAACCGATGGGTCGCGCGCGGCGTATGCGGCAACGTCTTGATGCCGATCGCGAGTGCGATGATGCCGAAGGGGAGGTTGATCGCGAACAGCCAGGGCCAGCTTGCGATCGACAAAATGCCCGATGCGATGGTCGGCCCCAATGTGAAGGCGGTCGCGACGACCAGCGCGTTGTGGCCGAAGCCGCGTCCGGCGAGGCGGTTCGGATAGACGAACCGTACCAGCGCCGTGTTCACGCTCATCACGCCGCTGGCGCCCAAGCCTTGCAGGATACGCGCGACCAGCAGGCTTTCGAGCGACCACGCCACAGCGCAGCCGGCCGACGCCAGCGTGAACAGCGCCAGACCGCCGAGATAAATCCGTTCATGGCCGACGATCTCGCCGAGCGCAGCAAGCGGCAGCAGGGTTGCGACCATGGCGATCTGATAGACGTTGACCACCCAGATGACGTCCGCGGCGCTGACCCCGAAGTCCGACGCGATCGTCGGCAGCGCGATGTTGGCAATCGCCGTGTCGAGCGACGCCATGGCCAAAGCGGTGAAGATTGCCAGCACGGCAAAGCGGCGCTGGCGGGCCGGCAATCCGTCGAAGGCCGGCGTCATGGCGTCAGCAGTCATGAAGTTATCTCGCAGGACAAGGCGACGCAGGGCGCATCTGTCTCAAAGGTGTATCTGGAATTAGGGCGGACGCGAATGTCCGATCTGCATGCAGCCTATGCGTGCCGCAATCAGACCGTGAACCAATGGGTGGCTTGCGTGTTGTGGGTTGCGCGTTCGGCGAGGTCGGCCCATATCGGATCGGCTCGTTTTATTACGCTCATTCTTTTTCGAGATTTTTCCATCGGGGGACACGACATGCGGAAATTATGGACGGTGCTGGCGACGCTGGCGACCTTGAGCCTGACCAATTGCGGCTACAACGCCATCCAGACCACCGATGAGCAGGTCAAGTCG
>JANMAN010000768.1:0-2274 GCA_031359885.1 Tardiphaga sp.
GAGTCTCCGGTGAACGGCCCTGCGCGGCCTCGCGAAGGAGGCCGCGCACCCCATCCTCGACCGATCGTCCGCTGCGCGCCGCACGCAGGCGCAATTCGTCGCGGACTGAATCGTCGAGCTTGCGGATGGTCAGGCTTGCCATGATGGCATTGCTAGCAAACGTACGAGTGCAACGCAATCATAGTCGGAAGAGGATCATGATGAACGTCAGCGCGATCGCCCAAAGTGCGAGCGTGCTCCAGCGACTTTGGCGCGAATGCTCGCGCCCGATCGCCGCGATCGTCTCCGGCGCCAGCACAAGCCCGTCGCGCGTCATGGCCTCGAACTGCTCCAGCGTCGCGACCGACCGCGCCGCGATCGCCGGCAGGCCGGACAGGACGCGGCCGATTTCGCTCGCGCCCGACAGGGCGCCCTCGATCTTGCCGCGCGGCCCGAGATTGCGTGCGATCCATTCGCGCACGACGGGATCGGCAACGGTCCAGATGTCGAGCTTGGGATCGAACGAGCGCGCGACGCCCTCGACCACGACCATGGTCTTTTGCAGCAGGATCAATTCCGGCCGCGTCCGCATATCGAACAGCCCTGTCACCTCGAGAAGAAGCGTCAACAGCTTCGCCATCGAAATTTCTTCGGCGGTGCGGTTATGAATCGGCTCGCCGATGGCCCGGATCGCTTGCGCGAAATTCTCGACCGAGTGATGCCCGGGCACATAGCCGGCCTCGAAATGCACTTCGGCGACGCGGCGATAATCGCGCGTAATAAAGCCCAGCAGAATTTCCGCAAGAAACCGCCGCTCGTTCAGGCCGAGCCGGCCCATGATGCCGAAATCGACTGCGACCAGCCGGCCGGACGGATCGAGAAACAGATTTCCGGGATGCATGTCGGCATGAAAGAAACCGTCGCGCAACGCATGACGCAAAAAGCTCTGGATAACCTTGCGACCCAAATCGGCGCGATCGACCTGCGCGGCAGCGAGCCTGACGTGGTCATTCAACGCGATGCCGTCGATCCACTCCATCGTCAGCACGGCATGGCTGGTGCGATCCCAATCGACCTCAGGCACGCGGAAATCCGGATCGTCTTTGGTGTTCTCCGCCATCTCGGAGAGCGCGGCTGCTTCAAGCCGCAGATCCATTTCCATCGCGACCGAACGCGACATTGTCGCGATGATCTCGACGAGCCGCAATCGGCGCGCCTCGGACGAATGCTTCTCGGCATTTCTCGCAACGAACACGAAATCGCCGAGGTCGCGACGGAATCGCGCGGCGACGTTGGGCCGCAAAACCTTGACCGCGACCTGTTTGCGGACGCCGTCCTTTTCGACCTCGGCGCGATGCACCTGCGCGATCGAAGCCGCCGCCACCGACGGACCGAAGGTCACATAAGCCTGCGCCACAGGCCGCTCGAGCGATCCGGCGACGAGAGCTTCGGCCTCCGCCTGGTCGAACGGCGGCAAGCGGTCCTGAAGGCTTTCGAGATCGCGCGCCATCGCGACGCCGACGACATCCGGCCGCGTTGCTAGAAACTGCCCGAGTTTGAGATAGGCCGGGCCGAGCCGTGTCAGCGCGCGCGACAGTCGCGCGCCGGATTTGACACCCGGCCGTTCGATCAGCCGCGCGATCCGCAACGCAAGCTGCGCGGGCGGCGGCACCAACGACGGATCGACGACGCCGAACACACCTTCGCGGGCGAAGACATAGCCGGCGCGTCCGAGCCTTGCGATATGCGTGAGCGCAGAAATCACAAACGCCAGCCTGAATGCAGCGCGACGATGCCGCCGGACAGCACGTCGTGTTTGACGCGCGAGAACCCGGCATCGCGGATCATCTCCGAAAAGACCGCCGGCTTCGGAAACTTGCGGATCGATTCGACGAGATAGCGATAGGATTCCGCATCGCCGGTCACGGCCTTGCCGAGTTGAGGAATGA
This sequence comes from Tardiphaga sp., assembly GCA_031359885.1. Classification (GTDB taxonomy): domain Bacteria; phylum Pseudomonadota; class Alphaproteobacteria; order Rhizobiales; family Xanthobacteraceae; genus Tardiphaga. Next base: position 1,929 of record JANMAN010000768.1, read on the forward strand.
CGTTGAACGAGAACAGGTCGTAGATTTTATCGAGGCCCGGCACGTCTACGCTCGAAAATTCCAAACATAAAAACCGGCTGCCGGGTTTGAGAACGCGATAGGCTTCGCTCAGCGCGCGATCGATGCGCGGCACGTTGCGGATGCCGAATGCGATCGTATAGGCATCGAAACTGCGATCCGAAAACTGCAGCGCCTCGGCATTGCCCTCGACGAAATCCACACGGTCGTCGAGGAAGCCCGTTTCGGCCCGCTCGCGGCCGACGCTCAGCATTCCGGTGTTGATATCGCATACGGTCGCGTGAAAGCCGTGGCCTGCCGCCTTCGCCGCACGAAACGACACGTCGCC
>JANMAN010000501.1:0-5585 GCA_031359885.1 Tardiphaga sp.
GCTTCTGCGTGAGCGCGTTGAAAAGCTATACGCAGCAGGATTTTATCGCGCTGGTCGAGAAACACCGCATCGCCTATCACGAGAAGTCGCGCGGGCAATTGTTCTGCGACGGCTCCGCGCAACAGATCATCGACATGCTGCTCGGCGAGTGTCGTGCCGCGCGCGTGCAGCTCAAGCTCGGCGTCAAGATCACCGATGTCGCAAAATCCGAGAGTGGTTTCGTCGTCACGACCGACCACGGCGTCTTTTCATGTACGTCGTTAGTCGTCGCAACCGGCGGGCCGTCGATACCGAAAATCGGCGGCAGCGGTTTCGGCTATCGCATCGCGCAGCAATTCGGCATGGACGTCATCGCACCGCGCGCGGCATTGGTGCCGCTGACGTTCGACGCGGAGATGTTGGCGCAGTTCAAACCGCTGAGCGGCGTCGCGGTCGATGCCGAAGTCAGCTGCGGCAAGGCGCGCTTCGACGAGGCGCTTTTGTTCACGCATCGCGGATTGAGCGGCCCGGCGATCCTGCAGATTTCATCCTACTGGCAAAATGGCCACGACATCGCGGTCGATCTGACGCCGTCGATCGATCTGCTCGAGTTGCTCAAGACCGCGCGGCGCGAACGCCCGCGTCAGGAATTGGCGACCGTGCTCGCGGATATTCTGCCGAAGCGACTCGCGCAGCTTGTCGCCGAGCGTATCGATGGCCCGGCGCGGCTCGCGGATTTTTCCGACAAGGCGTTGGCGAACGTCGTCGCGGCAGTGCGCGACTGGCGCATCGTGCCGCAAGGCACCGAGGGCTATCGCACGGCCGAGGTCACACTCGGCGGCGTCGATACATCAGGGCTGTCGTCGCGGACGTTCGAGTCGGCTTCGGTGAAGGGTCTGTATTTCATCGGCGAGGTGGTCGATGTCACCGGCCATCTCGGCGGCTTCAACTTTCAATGGGCGTGGTCGTCCGGCCACGCGGCCGGGCGGCATGTGTGATGGCGCTGGCGCGCATTTTGCGTAAGCTCGTCCGATGATCTACCGCCACACGATCGGCTCGACGAGCTACGTCTTCGACAGCCTTCGCGATCTCATGGCCAAGGCGACGCCGCCGCGCTCGGGCGATCGGCTCGCCGGGATTGCCGCGACTTCGGCCGAGCAGATGATCGCGGCCCGGATGGCGCTTGCCGACGTTCCGCTCGCCCGATTTTTGACCGAACAGGTCGTCCCGGACGAGTCGGACGAGGTCACGCGACTGATTCTGGACGGCCACGATACCGTCACATTTGAGACGGTTTCGGCGCTGACCGTCGGCGGCTTCCGGGATTGGCTCTTATCCGACGCCGCAACCGTTGAAATCATTCACGAAATTGCCCGCGGCATCACCCCGGAGATGGCTGCTGCCGTCTCCAAGCTGATGCGCAACCAGGATCTCATTTTGGCGGCCAAAAAGTGCGAAATCGTCACGCGGTTTCGCAACACGATCGGCCTTAAGGGGCACCTGAGCGTGCGGCTCCAGCCGAACCATCCTTATGACGATGTCGATGGTATTACGGCCTCGATCCTCGATGGTTTGCTGCTCGGCGCAGGCGACGCGTGCATCGGAATCAATCCTGCGAGCGACGATCCCGCCGTGATCGGCAACCTCGTGCGCAGGCTCGACGAGATCATCGCCAAGCTCGCGATCCCGACGCAATCCTGCGTGCTCGCGCACGTCACGACGACGATCCAACTGATCGAACAGGGCGCGCCGGTCGATCTTGTGTTTCAGTCGATCGCCGGCACGCAGGCCGCCAACGCGTCGTTCGGCATCGACCTCGCCATGTTAAAAGAGGCCCATGCCGCAGGGCTTTCTTTGAACAGAGGCAGCGTCGGCAACAACGTGATGTATTTCGAAACCGGGCAGGGTTCGGCGTTATCGGCAGGCGCGCATCATGGCGTCGATCAGCAGACATTAGAGGCGCGCGCCTACGGCGTGGCGCGCGTGTTCGATCCGCTGCTGGTCAACAGCGTGGTCGGATTCATCGGTCCGGAATATCTTTATGACGGCAAGGAAATCATCCGCGCCGGATTGGAAGATCACTTCTGCGGCAAGCTGCTCGGCCTGCCGATGGGCGTCGACGTCTGCTACACGAACCACGCCGAAGCCGACCAGGACGACATGGATAATCTGCTGACGCTGCTCGGCACCGCCGGCGTGAATTTCATCATGGGCGTACCCGGCGCCGACGACGTCATGCTGAATTATCAGTCCACATCGTTCCATGACGCGCTGTATTTGCGGGATTTACTCGGCTTGCAACGCGCGCCGGAGTTCGAGTCTTGGTTGGTCCACACAGGTCTCACGGGCACAGACGGCCGCATCGCGGCATCGGATAACCACCTGCCGGCATTTGCAGCGCAACTCCTTCAGCCACCGTCACAATCTTGAGGGAATTGCAGCCCAAAATCGGTTACAATGATCGCGTGCTGTTGCGGTGCAGTGTGGAACCGAAGCTGCTGCAAGGCTGTTTCAGCCCATCGCGTGCGACGAATTGAAGACGTAAAAGGACGGTCGATGAGAGCTGAGGGCATTGAAATCACGCGGCGCATTCTGTGCGTCTTTCCCCGCTACACATCGTCGTTCGGCACTTTCGAATATTCCTATCCGCTCACCGATGGCGTGCAGGCGTTCATGCCTCCGCAGGGCTTGTTGCTGATCGCGGCTTATATGCCCGAGCATTGGCCTGTGCGATTTATCGACGAAAATATCCGCCCCGCGACTGACGAGGATTTCGAATGGGCGGAGGCGGTGTTCGTTAGCGGCATGCACATTCAGCGCCCGCAGATGAACGATATCTGCCGTCGCGCACATGCGCACAATCTAGCTGTCGCGATCGGTGGTCCGTCCGTCAGCGCGTGTCCGGAATACTATCCGTCATTCGATTATCTTCATGTCGGAGAGCTTGGCGACGCAACCAATGATCTGATCGCGCGGATCGCCAGCGATCCGTCGCGTCCGCCCGAACAGGTCGTGCTGAAGACTGCTGACCGTCTCGACATGACGAAGTTTCCGATCCCGGCCTACGAGTTGGCGGACATCAAACACTATTTTCTCGGCTCGATTCAGTATTCGAGCGGTTGTCCGTATCAGTGCGAATTCTGCGATATTCCCGGCCTCTACGGCCGTAATCCGCGTTTGAAAACGCCGCAGCAAATCACGGCTGAACTCGACAAGCTGCTGGAATGCGGCATCGCCGGCTCGGTTTATTTCGTCGATGACAATTTCATCGGCAACCGCAAGGCCGCACTCGATCTCATGCCGCATTTGATCGAGTGGCAAAAGAAAACCGGTTACGTTCTGCGTTTCTCGTGTGAGGCGACGCTGAACATCGCGAAGCGCCCCGAGATATTGGCGCAAATGCGCGAAGCGTTTTTCGCCACGATATTCTGCGGCATTGAGACGCCCGATCCGGAGGCGTTGCATGCCATGAAGAAGGATCACAACATGATGGTCCCCATCATGGAAGCGATCGAGACGCTGAACTCGTTCGGCATGGAAGTCGTATCCGGCATCATTCTCGGCCTCGACACCGACAAGCCCGAGACCGGCCAGCATTTGCTGAATTTCATCGAAGAAACGCAGATCCCGCTGCTGACGATCAACCTATTGCAGGCGCTTCCGCAGACGCCGTTGTGGGATCGTTTGAAGCGCGAAGGGCGATTGATCGAGGACGACGAAGGCCGCGATTCCAATGTGGATTTCGTGATGCCCTATGACGACGTGGTGCGCACGTGGCGCTCCTGTATGGGCGCCGCCTATGAGCCAGAAAAGCTGCTCGAACGCTTCGAGTTTCAGATCACCAACACATATCCGAACCGTCTCAATCCGCCGCGTTCGCGCGAGCAGATGTCCTGGCGTTTCATTCGGATGGGACTGGTGATGTTGAGAAACATCTTTTGGAAAGTCGGCGTGCTCGGTGACTACAAGAAGGTGTTTTGGAAGTTCGCGCTGCGGCGGCTCGCGCGCGGCGAGATCGAATATCTGATCTCGTCGATCATGGTCGCGCAGCATTTGATTATGTTTTCGCGCGATGCGTCGGGCGGCCAGACTAATGCTTCCTATTATTCGCTGAAGCTGCAACAGGCTGCGGTCCCAGCGGAATAAATCCATGGCTGACGATCGCGCGCCACCGCCGAGGTTGCGAGATATGCGCGCGTTGACGCCGGCGCGCATCGGCCTCGGTCGGTCCGGTGCGAGCCTGCCAACAGGAGCGTTGCTGGATTTTACACTCGACCACGCCCGTGCCCGCGACGCCGTGCACGCCCCCTTTGATCCGGCATCGCTCGTAAGCGGGCTGCAAGCGCTCGGTCTTGAGACACTGATCGTTGCAAGCCAGGCCGAGGCCCGCGGCGATTATCTGCGCCGTCCCGATCTGGGCCGGCTTCTATCGGCCGGTTCCTACGAAGCCCTGCAGGCGCGCCCTCGATCTCCATGCGACATCGCCTTCGTGATTGCCGATGGATTATCTCCAACGGCTGTCCAATCAGGTGCGGTCGGTTTGGTCAGCCAGATACTGCTGCATCTCAAAGGACTGACGATCGGACCCGCTGTCGTTGCGTCAGGCGCGCGGGTCGCGCTCGGCGATGCGATCGGCGAACTCCTCTCTGCGCGGTTGATCGTTCTGATTGTCGGCGAACGGCCCGGTATCACGACTCCGCACAGCATCGGGGCATATCTAACATTTGAACCAAAGCCCGGATTGACTGATTCCGATCGGAACTGCGTTTCAAATATTCATGCTGGCGGGCTGTCCGATGCGCAGGCTGCAACAAAGATCGCGTGGCTGGTGCGGACTGCGCTCGGTCGCGGTCTCAGCGGTGTCGCGCTCAAGGACGATAGCGGGATCGCGCCTCTGACGTTGACGTCATCGCACGAAAATCGTGAAGGCGGTTGTGTAGCTCCAATTCTTGTGCGCTTGCGAGATAGGAACCCGACCTGCTAAAGTTCTCCGATAAATTTGCGCGGGTTTGCAGCCATCACGGGCTCGCCGCCGTTGACGACTGGACCCCGTATGCTTGACCGCCATGCCATGCCCGACGCTGCTGTCGATGATTTAAAGGCGCGGCCCGCGTCGATCGCGTTCGGTCTGGAGCGGATAGGTTTGATCGCCGTCAAGGCGCCGGTCCTCTCGTGCCTTGTGCTGCTTGCGCTCGTCATCGCCGCGATCTTCGGCATCCAGCGGATCAAGATCGACGACTCGCTCAGCCAGTTGTTTCGGTCCAATTCGAAAGAATACCGACAGTACGAAGAGGTCACCAAACGCTTTCCCTCGACCGAGTACGACGTGCTCGTGGTGGTCGAAGGCAAGACTCTGCTGGCCCGCGACAATCTTGAGAAGGTCCGCGATCTCGTCACCGACCTGCAACTCGTCGATGGCGCGCGTGGCCTGATCTCGTTGTTCTCGGCGCGGCAGGCGCCGGCGCCCGGTAAGTTGCCCGCCGCGCTATTTCCGTCCGAACTGCCGGAAGGCGCTGCGTACGATCAGTTCATCGAGACCGTGAAGTCCAACGAGATCATCCGCGGCAAGCTTCTGTCGGAGGACGGCACGCTGGCGCTGATCGTGC
>JANMAN010000562.1:0-2232 GCA_031359885.1 Tardiphaga sp.
GTAAGAGTCCGAAACAAGAACAGGTGCTTCGCCAAGGAAAAATGCAGCGGTGAGTCTTTTGGGTGGGTCGCTTTCTACCGACCCGTCGATCCGAATCCGCCCGTTCCGCGCTCGCTGTCCGGCAAAACCTCGACGACTCGAAACCTAGCTTGGACGACAGGCGCGATCACCATCTGCGCGATGCGCTCGCCGCGCTTAATCGTGAATGGTTCCGGACCGTGATTGATCAACAACACTGCGATCTCGCCGCGGTAATCCGCATCGATCGTTCCCGGCGAATTCAACACAGTGACGCCGTGCTTGGCCGCGAGCCCGGACCGCGGACGAATTTGCGCCTCGAAGCCTGGCGGCAGCGCGATCGTCAGACCTGTCGGGATCATCGCATGCCGGCCCGGTGGCAGGATCACCGGCGCATCGTCCGGCAGCGCGGCGACGAGATCAAGGCCGGCGGCATGCGCGGTCTGATAGGCCGACAGCGGCAGGCCCTCGCCATGCGGCAATTGCCGGACGTCGATCGTCACATCTGCGCTCATGATGATTCCAAGAATGTTGCGATCCGCGCGACCAGCGCCTGCGCGACCTCGTCTTTGCTCATGTCGGGCCAAGATTCGCTCAAAGACTCGTTTACTGACTCGACGCCGTCGCGCATCAGCAGATGAACCGTATTGCGGTCGCCGCCCATGATGCCGGTCGCGGGCGATACGTCGTTGGCGACGATCCAGTCGCAGCCTTTTCGCGCGATCTTCGCCGTCGCGTTGGCGATCAGGTTTTCGGTCTCAGCCGCGAAGCCGATCACGAGTCGTGGGCGCTGCTCGTGCCGCCGCGCAACCGTTGCAAGAATGTCGGGGTTTTCGATCAGATCGAGCGCGGGCAACGTCCCACCTGTTTTTTTAATCTTCTGCAGACCTTCGCTGGCGACGCGCCAGTCCGCGACGGCCGCCGCGAAGATCGCGACGTCGCACGGCAGCGCCGCTTCGACCGCGGCGAGCATGTCGCGCGCGGATTCGACGCGAACGGTCGTCACGCCTTCAGGATCGGCAAGCTCCACTGGCCCCGATATCAGCGTCACGTCCGCGCCCGCCGCCCGCGCTGCCGCAGCGATGGCGAAGCCCTGCTTGCCGGATGAGCGATTGGCGATATAGCGCACCGGGTCGATCGGCTCGTGCGTCGGCCCCGCCGTGATGAGCACGCGTTTGTTTTTCAGAATTTGCTCGATCGGTGGTCGCAAAAACGTATCGGCCGCATCGGCGATCTGAACGGGTTCGGCCATACGGCCCACCCCCGCCTCGTTGCGCTCGGCCATCTCGCCCGCCATCGGTCCGATCAGGGTGACGCCGTCACGCACGAGCTGCGCGACATTACGGGTGGTCGCGGGGTTGCTCCACATCAGCGGGTTCATCGCCGGCGCGAGCAGGATCGGGCGGTTGGTCGCGAGCAAAATTGCGGAGGCAAGATCGTCGGCATGGCCATGCGCCATTTTGGCCATCAGATCGGCCGTCGCGGGCGCAACCACGATAAGATCGCACTCTCTGGCAAGCCGAATGTGGCCTGCGTCGAACTCGCTCTGCGGATCGAACAGATCCGTATAGACGCGGTTATGGGCCAACGCGCTCGCGGCGAGCGGCGTCACGAATTGCTGGGCGGCCTTCGTCAAAACGCAGCGGACCTCGCTGCCGCGTTCTTTCAGCCGCCGGATTAGATCCAGCGCCTTATAGGCCGCGATGCCGCCGCCGATGATGAGCGTCACCCGGCGCGTGGCGTTTTGTGCAGCAACCACAACGGCTTGCCGATGCTGCCGAGCCTCCGGTGAACGGCCCTGCGCGGCGTCGCGAAGGATGACGCGCACCTCATCCTCGACCGATCGACCGCTGCGCGCGGCACGCAAGCGCAGTTCGTCGCGGATCGAGTCGTCGAGCTTTCGGATGGTCAGGCTTGCCATGATTGCATTGCTAGCAAACGCGTGAGTGCAACGCAATCACAGTCGGAAGAGGATCATGATGAACGTCAGCGCGATCGCCCAAAGTGCGAGCGTGCTCCAGCGGCTCTGGCGCGAATGCTCGCGCCCGATCGCGGCGATGGTCTCCGGCGCTAGCACCAGCCCGTCGCGCGTCATGGCCTCGAACTGCTCCAGCGTCGCGACCGACCGTGCCGCGATCGCCGGCAGGCCGGACAGGACGCGGCCAATTTCGCTCGCGCCGGACAGTGCGCCCTCGATCTTGCCGCGCGGCCCGA
>JANMAN010000644.1:0-4939 GCA_031359885.1 Tardiphaga sp.
GCGCCGCCATCGTATCGGGGGCTTGTTCGGAAACTTGCGCGAACGCTGCACATGGAACGACAAGCAGACCGAGAGCCATCAGGGCTATGCGCAAACGAGGCGCGACCGACATGATGTCCCGATGGACCCAATCGGCTGAGTTGGCGCCTGACGATTCACCCGGTAACGCGCCGCGCGATGTTCCCACAGCTACCCCAATCGGTCCTGGTCTTTGAATGCAACCGATCACGATGAATGAGGAAGCGCCTGCCCGGCAGTGGCGCTTGCTCCGTGATGTGCTCCGTAGGGCTACGGCAAGGGCTCCATGGAAACTGAGCTGAATCGCTCACATTCGTGATCGGGGCTTGAATCAACGAGCGAGGCGATCTGGCCTCGATAGGAGCGCAGCAAACCGAAGTGGTCAAAAGAGATCAGTTTTGAATTCGCAAACGGGCACTTGTTGAATCGATTGCTGAGTCTTGCGTCTGCTGTGCGCGGCCGCCTCGTCAAAACATCAGAAAGTTGCAAGTCGATGGAATATTGCGGCGTGAAATATATCGCGGTTCAAGCGACGACGGGGCCGCTGTGGAAATGGCGAATTCTGCACACGAACAAGACAAGCACGACGCGTTCGGGTGAATCGGCAGACCAGACGGCAGCGATCGCTCACGCTCACGAGGCGATCGGACTGTCTCTCAGAACAATCTGCGAGACCGATGACGAGCGGCCGATGCCGCATCTGGCAGATGAGGCGCTCCACATTCTGCACGGCGCGCGCAGGCTCCCTGCTGCCGTTGCCGTCGAAGCGTTGCGACCGTTTGCTCAAGCCATGCATCACGACGACCGGCATATTAGCCACTTGGGTGCCGCATCGGCCAACGCAATCCAGCATTTGGTTACAAGCCTGTCTGCCACGCAAACGGCTTCCGACGACCTCTGGCAGTCCGCCATCAATTCGACCTTGAGTTTTGCGAACGAGCTGAGCGGAACGTCGGAGGATCAGGCTTGATCGTTGCGATCGGGTGGAACCCGTCGTGCCACCGAATGGCGACCGCCTCGCGGGGACGACAAAATGGATGCGCGATCTGACAGCGGGACCGGCCTCTATCCATCCGAATGGGAACGCCATTTTTCCCTTCATGACGATTGGAAAATATTCGTTCGCCCCGTTCGCCCGGATGACGAATTCAACATCAAGAGCTTGCTCGAGCACGTCACGCCGGACGATCTGCGGCTTCGCTTCTTTGCGGCGATCAAAGATTTCTCTCATCTCTTTTTAATGCGGCTCACGAATTTCGATTACGCGCGCGCGATGGCTTTCATCGCCTTCGACGAAGTCACCGATGAACCGCTCGGTGTCGTTCGTCTTCATTTGGATGCAACGCCGACGTCCGGCGAATACGCGATCCTGCTTCGGTCCGATCTCAAGGGGCATGGACTGGGTTGGGCCCTGATGAAGCTGATGATCGACTACGCAAAGGCGAAAGGATTGACGCAAGTTCACGGGCAGGTGCTCTGGCAAAACACAGTGATGCTGAAAATGTGCCGCGAGCTCGGGTTCGATGTGCGAATCGATCCGCAGGATAGCGGCCTCTGCGACGTGGCCCTTGATCTTACGGATGAAAAGATATGACCGACTAATGAAATCCGTCAAAAGGCCAACGTCCAAGCATGATGCGCAATCCGCTCGTCTTCGCGCGACGCCATCACGCTGACGACGACCGACGACTCCGGGCTGGAGATCGTACCCGTTGCCGCCGCTGGTGGTGCGTCATGGAGACGAACGCCAGCCCATGACAAGCCCTCACAGATCGCCACGCGTATCTGCGCGTCGTTTTCCCCGATGCCGCCTGTGAAGACGATCATATCGACGCCGCCAAGCGCAGCCATCATAGCCGCGATCTGTTTGCGGATCGCGTAACACCACATATCGATCGCGAGCCGGGCATCGCCGTTGGCGTCGCTCGTCTCTTGCAACCGCCGCATGTCACTGCTGACACCCGAGATGCCAAGAAGGCCGGAGCGGTGATCGATCAGATCTTCCAGCATCGCCGCATCGAATTGTCTTTCACGCATCAGGTACAGCAAAAGGCCGGGATCGAGATCGCCGCTTCGCGTTCCCATGATGATACCGCCACTCGGCGTCAGGCCCATGCTGGTATCGATCGACCGCCCAGCCTTCACGGCCGTCACACTGGCGCCGTTGCCGAGATGACAGATGATCAAGCGGTCGGGAATGTGATCTTCGAGTCGATGCAGAATCGATTCACAAGACAGGCCGTGAAACCCGTAACGGCGAAGTCCGTCCGCGTGAAACGCCTTCGGGATCGGCAGCATTTGCGCGACATTCGGCAGATCGGCGTGAAATGCCGTGTCGAAACAGGCGACCTGAGGCAGACCCTCGAAATGCATTTGAGCCAATCGAATGGCCGCCAATGCCGCGCGCGTATGGAGCGGCGCGAAGGCTTCCGCTGCTTCGAGTTCGCTCACGACCGAATCGTCGATGACGCAATGCTGAAGCAGATGCGGTCCGCCGTGAACGACGCGATGACCGACCGCCTGAGGAGACGGCCATCCGTCGTTCGCGATCGTGCCAGCGATCCGCGCGATGGTGTCGTTCAAATCCGTGACCGCGACGTCGGCCGATAGCGGCTGCCCTCGATCGTCGCGCATGTGAAGCGTGCCGCTCCCGTCGATCCATTCGGCCGCGCCGGAGAGAAGCAGGTTGTTTTGCGAAGCATCGACGCGGTGCAAGCCGAATTTCAGCGATGACGATCCGCTATTGAGCGACAACACGATGCGACCGGCATCGGACGACGTCACGCGACCCACGCCCAGTCGCGAACCTCCGGCATGTCGTCGCCATATTCGCTGACATAGAGCTTGTGGCGCTCCATCGTCGTCCAATAGCGCGCTGTTTCGTGCTGCACACGATCCGCAAATCGCGGGATGCGGCTTACGGCATCGAGCGCCAATTGATAACGATCGAGATTGTTGAGAACCATCATGTCGAACGGCGTGGTCGTCGTGCCCTCGTCGCGGAAACCACGAACATGAAAATTTTCGTGATTGCGCCGCTTATAGGTCAGCTTGTGGATCATCGTCGGATAGCCGTGAAAGGCGAAGATCACAGGGCGATCGGTCGTGAACAGAGCGTCGAAGGCATGATCCTGCATGCCATGCGGATGCTCGGACTGCGGTTGCAGCACCATCAGATCGACGACGTTGACCACGCGAATCCGAATGTCTGGACAGTAGACACGCAGCAACGAAACGGCCGCGATCGTTTCCAAAGTCGGCACATCGCCGGCGCAAGCCATGACGACATCGGGATCGCCGTCATCATTGCTGGCCCAGTGCCAGATGCCCGCACCGGTCGCGCAATGGCGAGCGGCCGACTCCATATCGAGCCATTGCCAATCCGGCTGCTTCCCCGCGATGATGAGATTGATGTAGTTGCGGCTGCTCAGGCAATGATCGGCGACCGACAGCAGACAATTGGCATCGGGCGGCAGATAAATCCGCACCACGTCGGCCTTCTTGTTGGCGACATGATCGATGAAGCCGGGATCCTGATGCGACGAGCCGTTGTGGTCCTGCCGCCAGACATGTGACGTCAACAGATAGTTCAGGGAGGCGATCGGCTTCCGCCACGGGATCGCCTTGCTCGTTTTTAGCCATTTCGCATGTTGATTGAACATCGAGTCGACGATGTGGATGAAGGCCTCGTAGCAAGAAAACAGGCCATGACGCCCGGTGAGAAGATAGCCTTCGAGCCACCCCTCGCACATGTGCTCGCTGAGGATCTCCATGACGCGTCCGTCGAAGCTGAGATTCGTATCGCCATCCTCGACCTCCGCCACCCAGGCTTTGCCCGACACGTCATAAACGGCATCCAGCCTATTCGAGGCCGTCTCGTCCGGCCCAAACAAACGGAAGTTCTGTTGCGTGAGGTTGAGCTTCATCACATCGCGCAGGAAGCCACCGAGCACGCGCGTCGCCTCGGCAGTGACCGCTCCCGGGGACAGGACATCGACCGCATAATCTCGATAATTCGGCATCAACAAGGGCTGCAACAGCTCGCCGCCATTGGCGTGCGGATTGGAGCCCATGCGGCGGTGACCGGTCGGCGCGAGGGCGGCCAGATCGTCCCGCAGTCTGCCCTTGTCGTCAAAAAGCTCCTGCGGTCGATAGCTTCGCAACCAGTCCTCGAGTTGCGTCAAATGAACCGGGTTTTTGAAATTCGCGATCGGCACCTGATGTGCGCGCCATGTGCCTTCGACGGGCTTGTCGTCGACAAATTTCGGTCCGGTCCACCCTTTGGGAGTCTTGAAGACGATCATCGGCCAGCGCGGGCGTTCGGTCGACCCCGCGCGGGCGGCAGATTGAATGTCTTTGATTTTGGACAACACGATATCGAGCGTGCCGGCGAGACTTTGGTGAACGATCTCGGGATCGTCGCCTTCGACGAAATGCGGATCGTAGCCATAGCCGCGCATCAGATCGGTCAAGTCCTGACGGCCGATGCGCGCCAGAATGGTCGGGTTGGCGATCTTGAACCCGTTGAGGTGCAGGATCGGCAACACCGCGCCGTCGCGTGCCGGATTGAGAAATTTGTTGGAGTGCCAGCTCGCCGCTAGCGCGCCGGTCTCGGCTTCGCCGTCGCCGATCACGCAACTGACGATCAGATCGGGATTGTCGAAGGCCGCACCGTAAGCATGCGCCAGCGAGTAGCCGAGTTCGCCGCCTTCATGGATCGAACCCGGAATATCCGCCGAGACGTGGCTCGGAATCCCGTAGGGCCATGAGAACTGTCGAAACAGCCGTTGCAAACCGTTGCGGCTGCGCTCGATCGCCGGATAGCGTTCGGTATAAGACCCCTCGAGATAGCTATGCGCGACGATGCCAGGCCCGCCATGCCCGGGACCGATCACGTAGATCATGTTCAGGTCGTTGTCTT
>JANMAN010000799.1:0-7359 GCA_031359885.1 Tardiphaga sp.
CTCTTGCATCGCGCGGCGGGAGAGGGTGGACCAGCCGAAGGCTGGGCCGGGTGAGGGGTCGTGTCAGGCACGGCAGCTCGAAGAATAGCCCCCTCACCCGTCTCGCCGCTCCGCGACGAGCCACCCTCTCCCGCCCCGCGCGCAAGGGCGCGCTCGGGGGGAGAGGGATTTCCGCGAGGCGACGTCATCGCGCGATCTCCCATGTGGTGGTCGGCTTGCCGTCGGCGTCCTTGCCGTCTTTCAGCACGACGCCCATGGTTAGCAACAGATCGCGAATTCGGTCGGACTCCTTGAAGTTCTTTTCGGAGCGCGCGGTCGATCGCGATGCAAGCAACTGCTTGACGTTCTCATCGAACAATTCGTTGCCGACCGGCTTTTCGGCAACGGGCGAGATGCCCAACACCAGAAGGGACGCGGCGAGCTGACCTGCAACGACCGCGTCATTCGTCTCGATGGCATGGCGATTCAGCACGTCCAGTTCGGCAATCGCTCCGGGTGTGTTCATATCGTCGGCGAGACGCTCCAAAAACGCCGGCGCAGGTTCTAAACTCTCCGCGATTGCGAATTTTTCGATGGTCTGTCGAAAGCGCCCAAGACGTCTGCTGGATTCGTCGAGGCCGTCCACAGTCCAATCGATCGGCTGGCGATAATGCGTCTTCAGCATCGCAAAACGCAGCGCGTCGCCCGACCATTTTTTATCCCCGAACCGCTTGCTCTCCAACAACTCCCTGATCGTCACGAAATTGCCGAGGCTCTTGCTCATCTTCTCGCCTTCGACCTGCAAGAAGCCGTTATGCATCCAGGTGTTCGCCATCACGGGCGTGCCGTGTGCGCAGCGCGATTGCGCAATCTCGTTTTCGTGGTGCGGGAAAATCAGATCCAGTCCGCCGCCGTGAATGTCGAATGTGGTGCCGAGATAAGCCGCCGACATCGCCGAGCATTCGATGTGCCAGCCGGGACGGCCGCGACCCCACGGCGACTCCCAACCAGGTTCGTTCGCGCTCGAGCCTTTCCACAACACGAAATCGCCGGGATGTTTCTTGTGCGCATCGACGGCGACGCGTGCGCCGGCCTTCTGGTCTTCAAGTCGGCGGCCCGATAACGCGCCGTAATCGGGCATCGATTGCGTGTCGAACAGCACCTCGCCGTTCGCGACATAGGCGTGGCCGCGTTCGATCAACTGCGCGATCAGCGTCACCATATCCGTCTTGCCGTCGGCGCGCGGCAGCACGAAATCGGTCGCGCGCGGCTCCACGCTCGGCCGCAGGCAACCGAGCGCATCGACGTCGGCGTGAAACTGAGCCTCGGTTTTTTCCGTGACACGACGGATAGCATCGTTCAGCGGCAGGTCGGGAAAATCGCGCAGCGCGCGGTCGTTGATCTTGTCGTCCACGTCGGTGATGTTGCGAACGTACGTAACGTGCTCCGCGCCATAGCGATGCCGTAGCAGCCGGAACAGCACATCGAACACGATCGCCGGCCGCGCATTGCCGATATGGGCAAAGTCGTAAACCGTCGGCCCGCAGACATACATCCGCACGTTCGACGCATCGATCGGCGTGAACGTCCGTTTCTGTTTGGTCAGGGTATCGTAAACTCGCAGATCCATAAACAATCCGTACCTTGCGGCCGGGCGTCCACTGATCTCGTTCGAGAAAAGACGGCCTCAGCCAGCGTGCGCTAGCTTGTAATACCGGGGCAAATCATGCCGGTGGCGAGGAAACCGTTCATGGGAACACCATGCGGCAGGCCGCCGGACGCCGTCAAGCCCGCTCGCTTGCGCTCTCGCCACATCGGCGCCCCGGAAACGACGTGACGATGCCGTCGTAAGCGGCTATGCCAGCACGCGTTAACCAATTCGTCGTCCGGGCGAATCGGCCGTGTTTCTGAAATTGCGTTGATGACTGCATGATGCCCGACGTCTCGAAAACGGCCCGTGTTGCGCTCGCCTTTGCCGCTGTGCTCGGCGGTTCTGCGCTGAGCGTCGGCGCATTGGCCCAGGGCGGCCCGCCTCCTTTTCAGCAGCAACAGCAGCCCCCGCAGCAGCAGGGCGGCGGCGCCGTCAATCCGATGTGCCCGCGGCTCGAAGCGCAATTGGCGAGCATCGACCGCGGCGGCGGCGACGCCGGAAAAGCCGAGCAAGTCCGCCGTTACGAAGAAGCGGCCGCACGCCAGCAGGGCGAACTCGACCGCGTCTCGCAGCAAGCCAAACGGCTCGGCTGCGACTCGTCCGGTTTCTTCTCCCTGTTTTCGGGCCAGTCGGCGCAATGCGGTCCGGTGAACACGCAACTTCAGCAGATGCGCTCCAATCTCGATCAGATCACGATCAGCCTCGAACGCCTGCGCGGCGGCGGGCCCGGCAACGGCGAGCGCGAAAATCAGCGCCGTTCGGTTCTGATTGCACTGGCGCAGAATAATTGCGGCCCGCAATACGCGGCGGCGGCGCGCAACGCCGGCGGCGGCGGTTTCTTCGACAACATGTTCGGCAACAATAACGGCCCCGGCGCAAGCGTGCCAGCCGACCTCGGCCCGCCCTCCTCGACGTTTCGCACCGTCTGCGTGCGCAGCTGCGACGGCTTCTATTTCCCAATCTCGTTCGCGACGGTGCAAAGCCGCTTCGCCGACGACGAGCGAACCTGCAAAAATCTTTGCCCGGCCTCCGAGGCCAGTCTGTTCAGCTATCGCAACCCTGGCGAGGACATCAATCAGGCGGTGTCGGTGTCCGGCCAGCCTTATTCGTCGTCGCCGAACGCCTTCAAATATCGGCAGGAGTTCAACCCGTCCTGCTCTTGCAAGGCCGTCGGACAAAGCTGGGCGGACGCCCTCAAGACCATCGACGACAAGGCCTCGGTCGAACAAGGCGACATCATCGTCACCGAGGAGCGCGCCACACGCATGTCGCAACCGCTGACGAAGGGGCAACCCGCTCCGAAGAAAAGCGCGACGCCACCGGCGGCTTCGGCCGCGCCGCCTGCCGCTGCTGCGCCGGCGATCGATCCGGCCGCGGCTGCGTCCGATGCTGCTGCGGCATCCTCGGCCAATAAGCCGATCCGCTCGGTCGGACCCACCTTCATTCCCGGCAGGTAGTCGTCATTTGATCTACCGCGCCAATTCCGGCGCGGGCTTGCGATCGAAGACGTCACCCTTCGCGCCGTCGAGCAGAATAATATCCAGTGTCTCGACCAGCAGCGGGCCGCGCTTGCGTTGCAGCCGCGCGACGCTCTCAACGCTCGTGAAAGCCGCGCGCAGTTGCGCCTCGACCTCGGGCTTCACCTCATCGACATGCAGCAATCGGCCCGGCGGCACGATCGGCTCGGGCATGAAGCTCCAGCGATAGCGTTCGCCGCGTTGCGCGACGCAGGTGCCTTTCGGTAGATAGAACGCCAGCCACGATGTGGTGCCGTAATCCGACGCGAGCACGCAGGACGCATCGGTGCGCTGCCGGATCGCATTGATCTCCTTGGCAACCTCGCGCCAGCCGACACCGACGCTGCGGACCGTGGCATCGCGGCGATAGCCCGACAGCAGTCCGGTGTTGGCCTGCACGACCAAAGCCGTGAACATCAACACGCCGAGCGGCCCAGCCCAACGCATAGAAAACCGCACGCTGCGCTGCTCGCGCGCCGCCCATTGCGTCCGATTGACCGCGACCGCCGCCGCGATCGCGAAGGCCGGATAAATCGGGCTCAGCCAGTTCGCTTCGACGCGGGCGTGTAGCGCATGCCAGCCGAAATAAGCGACGATGGTCCAAATCATCGACTGAATCAGGGCCCGCGCGGTCAGCGCGCCGGTGTCGCGTTTCATCAGCGCGTATAGGCCCATCACGCCGAGAACGAACACGAAAGGCGTCGCGAACGCGAACTGCGTCGGAATGATTTCCAGAATATAGCTTGCACGAAAGGTCTCGATCCGCGCACGGCCGAACTGCTTGATGAACGACACCCAGTCATGGTCGGCATTCCACAGGATCACCGGCGTGAAAACCGCGAAGGCAACGATGCCGCCGAGATATGGCCACGGCGACCACAGCCAGCGTCGCATCCGCGGCACGATCAGCAACCAGATCAAAATCGCCGGCCCGAACAGCAGCGCCGTATATTTCGACAGCAAAGCCACGCCGACCGCGACCCCGACGCCGAGCCACCATACGCCACGACCGGACGCAGCGACTTTCGCCAACGCCAGCAGCACGAAGCTCGATGCGACGATCAAAGGCGCGTCCGGCGTTACGATCAGCGTGCCGGCCGCAACAATCATCGTGACATTGAGCAATATCGCTGCGGTGGCGGCGACGCGGCGGCCGCCGAACAACAATTCCGCCGCACGAAACACCGCCCAACTCATCGGCAACGCTAGCAGGATCGACACTAGCCGGACGCCGAATTCGGTATTGCCTGCGATCGCCGTGCCGGCGCGGATCACGTACGCCACCGCCGGCGCGTGGTCGTAATAGCCGCCGGCGAGATGCCGCGACCACATCCAGTAATAGGCTTCGTCGAATGTCAGCGGCGTGAAGGCTGCGGCTGCGAGCCTGAGCACCACAAGCCCGAAAACGGTCAGCACCGTGCCGCGCACCAGCCGCGTATCGCTTACTGTCATGGCCGGGTCAGCGCTTGCGCCAGACGAAAAGTCCGGACATGGCGTAATTCCACACGACGCCCATCAATGCACCCGCCGCCCCCGCGAGCCACCAGATCGGCTCCTGATCGTAAACCGAAAACGCGACGCCGACATTGGCCATCAAGCCGACGCCGCAGACGAGATAAAACAGCAGCAATCCGCGCAGGATACCGAAGCCCTTGAGGCGTTGGTCGCGGTAGGTCAGGAAGTTGTTCAGCAGGAAGTTGCTGGTCATCGCCGTGAGCGCGCCAATCGCCTGCGCCTCTGCGAAGGGAACGTGAAAGCCCTCCAGCGAGATGTAGAGCGCGATGAGATGCACGATCAAGCCGATCGAGCCGACCATTGCGAACAGCAAGAAACGCAGCGAGACGGTATCGTTGGTCAGCTTCGCCAGCACGAGGCCGAGGAAATCCAGCGCCACCATCGAGTCGAGTTTACTCTCACCGTGCAACCGCAATCCAAAACTGTAAGGAATCTCGACCGTGCGCAGCTCGCCACGCGCCGTTGCGACGATATCGAGCAAAATCTTGAATCCCTGAATCGAGAGTTGCGGTGCGAGCTGCTCGAACTTGTCGCGGCGCATCATGAAGAAGCCGCTCATCGGGTCGGCTATGGCGACGCCGAGGGTGCGCTTGGCGAGGCTGGTCGCGAATTGGCTGGCGCCGGCGCGTTGGCGGTTGAAGCTGTCGGCACTTCCGCCGTCGATGTAACGGCTGCCGACGACGAGTTCGGCTTCGTCGCGCTCGAGAATGCCGAGCATCTTGGCAAGCTGGGTTTCGTCATGCTGCAGATCGGCGTCGATCACGGCGACACACGGCGCACTCGATGCGAGGATGCCTTCGATGCACGCACCGGACAGGCCGCGACGGCCGATGCGGCGCACGCAGCGCGCGCGCGGATCGTCGTGCGACAATTGCCGCACCACGTCCCAAGTCCCATCCGGTGAATTGTCGTCGACGAAGATCGCTTCCCACGCAATGCCGGGCAACGCCGTGTCGATCCGCCGGAACAGCGTCACGACATTGTCGCGTTCGTTGAAAGTCGGAACGATGACCGAAAGCTGGAGCAGCGGGGCGGCCCGCAACGGGGCCTGCGGCTGCTGGGCATGGGCATTGGTCATGACCGCAGCATATATCCGCGGTATCCGCGGATGCCAAGGCGGGCAGACCGTTCAGGGTTGGTTGGTTTAGGATGTCAGTAACCGGGTGGCATTGGATAGGCAGAAGCCAGAAAAAGAGGCCCAGACATGCCTACGGCCCCGAACAACATGGCGCACGTACATCCGGTGCAACCGTATCATTCTGAGGCCGTTCCAGCGCCGGTGCTCGTGAGAACATCAACGTCGCCGTTGGAAACAAGATAGGGTAGTGCGACGCTTTCTGCAAGGGGGACGAGGGATATGGCGAAGACCACCAACAAACAGGGCCATATCCGCGTCGGAATCGGCGGCTGGACCTTCGCGCCGTGGCGCGGAGTGTTTTACCCGGGCAAGCTGACACATGCGAAGGAGCTTGCTTACGCCGCCGATAAGCTGACCGCGATCGAGATCAACGGCACCTATTACGGCTCGCAGAAGCCCGAGACGTTTCGTAAATGGGCCTCGGAGGTGCCGGACGGCTTCGTTTTTTCGGTGAAGGGGCCACGGTTTGCAACCAACCGCAAAATCCTCGGCGAAGCGGGCGAGTCGATCGAGCGGTTTTACAAATCCGGCGTGCTGGAAATGGGCGACCGGCTCGGCCCGGTGCTGTGGCAGTTCGCTCCGACCAAAAAATTCGATGCCGCCGATTTCGGCGCGTTCCTCGATCTTTTGCCGCGCAAGCTCGACGGCCTGACGCTGCGCCATGTCGTGGAAGTCCGCCACGACAGCTTCTGCGTGCCGGAATTCATAGCCCTTCTCCGCAAGCACAACGTCGCCGTGGTTTATGCCGAGCACGCGACCTATCCGGCGATCGCGGATATCACATCCGACTTCGTCTACGCACGATTGCAGACCGGCAGCGACGACGTGAAAACCTGCTACCCGCCGAAGGTGCTCGATGCCTGGGCCGAACGTCTCGCGCTGTGGGCCAAGGGCGGCGCACCGGACGATCTGCCGACGTTCGGGGATAAGCCCGCGAAGGCTCAGCCGCGCGACGTATTCTGCTACCTGATCCACGAGGGTAAGGTGAACGCCCCGGCGGGCGCGATGGCTCTCATCGAACGGCTTTAGCGCAATCGAGATTTATTTTCGTTCGTTCCGTGATCGTTCACGGGGACGCGCTGGACGCACGACAATCGCCTCAGTCTAATACTACCTCTCGTTGAGTGACAGTTGCGTGGGGCGACGTGCGTGCGAGGGTGCCGAACAGCATTGCGGATTATTTGCGTGGTCGTCGCCTGTCATCTCGGCGCGATAACCGCGTCTGCCGAAACCGAGTCGGATGACGACCTGCCCGAAACAGACGAAGCCTCCGCCGCCACGCGTTCGAAATCGGCACCGCTGAGTTGGCTCAGCGGTGGCATGCGTCCGGAGCAGGCGCTTTATTTCGCTGGGTTCGATCTGCAACGGTTCGGCTACGGCGCATATGCCGGCACGGTCTGGTCACCGGTGTCGGGACGCGACGGCTTCCTCGTTAGGCTGTTCGGAGCCGACGGTATCGACAGCTTCCGGACGTCGAAGGCGATATTGCGCAGCGAGTCGGTGCGCGCGGCGCTGATGCCGGGCTATCGCATCAACCGCAACGGTTTCGAACTGAGTGC
>JANMAN010000672.1:0-6919 GCA_031359885.1 Tardiphaga sp.
GCGCGCGAAGCTGTCATCCGCTTCGAGGCTTTCGGTAATGGCGCGGCCGATGCCGCCGGACGCGCCGATGACCACGGCGAGTCCGTGCGTGCGGAACGAGGTTGTCATGCCGATTTGGTTTTCTTCGCGGTCGGTTTCTTGTCGGCAATCTTGCCGATGACGCCGTCGCGCTTCTTGATGGCGTGATAATACGCCCACCACAAATGCGCCGCCGCGCCGCGCAGCGGCCGCCACGGCTCGGCGAGCGGGGCCATCTGTTTCACGGTCGGGCGCTCCTTGAGGCCAAGCCCGACGCGCATTGCCTCTTGCACGGCGAGATCGCCCGCCGGCCATGCGTCGCCATGCCCGAGACAAAACAGCAAATAGATGTCCGCAGTCCACGGCCCGATGCCGGGCAGCGCGGTCAATGTGTTATGCGCGGCGTCCGCGTCTTCTTCCGCGAGCACGTCGAGATTGAGCCGTTCGGCCGAGAGTTCTTTCGCGATATGCTTCAGCGTTTTGATCTTGGCGGTCGACAAACCGAGCCGGGCGAGGCGATCGGCGCGGGCGCGGGTGATCGTAGCGTGATGGAACGGATCATAGGCGACGCTGACCCGGCCCCAGATCGCGGCGGCTGCCGACACCGACAATTGCTGGCCGCAGACGATGGCGGCGATGCCCGCGAACCCCGGATCGCGCCGCCGTAGCGCCGGCATGCCTGCGACTTTCAGGACCGGCTTCAAGCGCGGGTCGAGCTTGGTCAGCCGCAGGACGGCGTCATCGAGGTCGGACTGGCTGTTGAGATGGATGGTCATTGCGCCCTAAAATCATCACGTCCCGCGAAAGAGAGCAATGCCACCCGTTTTCCGATTTGCCCCGAGCCCGAACGGCCATCTGCATCTCGGACATGCGCGCTCGGCGCTGCTGAATTCCGACATGGCAACGGCGACCAATGGCCGGATGCTGTTGCGGATCGAGGACATCGACACAACGCGCTGCCGGCCGGAGCTCGAGCAGGCCATCTACGAGGATCTCAACTGGCTCGGCATCGCATGGGAAACACCGGTGCGGCGTCAGTCCGAGCACATGGCTGCCTACCGCGATGCTTTGGACCGGCTCGACGCGATGGGCCTGGTTTATCCGGCGTTTGAAACAAGAGGCGAGATCGCCCGGATGGTCGCGGTGCGCGGTGTGAACTGGCCGAGCGACCCCGATGGCGCGCCGATCTATCCCGGTGCGTCAAAACTCGCCGATCCCGTGGCCTAATCGAGCGCGCCTTACGCGCTGCGGCTCGACATGCAGGCCGCCATAGCGCGGGTCGGCGATCTCCATTGGACCGAGCACGGCGAAGGCAACGTTCAAGCCCGACCGCAGGACTGGGGCGACGTGGTCCTCGCGCGCAAGGAGACGCCGACGAGCTATCATCTATCGGTTGTGATCGACGATGCGTTGCAGGGCGTGTCCCACATCGTGCGCCGCCGCGATCTCTATTGGTCCACCAGCGTACATCGCCTGCTGCAAGCGTTGCTCGATCTGCCGCAGCCCACCTATCGCCATCACGAGTTGGTGCTCGACGCAGCCGGCCGAAAGCTTTCGAAATCGACCGGCGCGACGGCGTTACGCGAGCTTCGAACAGCAGGTACTCAACCAAAAGAAATCCGTCGCCGCGTTGCATTGCCTGTGGACTGACGCATCTCAACCATATTCGCATCCACCATCTAAGCTTGCGTGACTCTGCACACGGCGTCGTTCAATGTAGCGTTGGCCGGGTTGGGGGACATATGGCACGAACACCGCGCACGTCGCATGCGATGCGGCCGCGCAAAACAACTTTGCGTAAATCGAAAGCGCCTGCGATGGTCGAGACCGCGTTGGCAGCGTTCGCCCACGAGGTCCGCACGCCGCTGACCGGCATTCTTGCGATCAGCGATCTATTGGCGACGTCGGATCTGGGCGAGCGCGAGCGGCGCTGGGTGGATACGATCAAAGCCGGTGCGGAGCATCTCGCCGGGCTCGCGACGTTGTTCGTCGATGCCGCGCGCAGCCATTCGGCGGCCGGCCTGCCGATCCGCAACGATGTATTCGACCTGCGTGCGCTCGCGCTCGTTGCAGGAGACTCGCTCGCCGGCCGCGCGGCAGCCAAGGGGCTCGCCAGCAAGGTCGAGATCGCCAAGACGCTGCCGGTTTTCGTGACAGGCGACGCAATCCGGCTGCGCGCGGCGCTCGAAAACCTGATCGACAACGCTGTCAAATTCACGCCGTCCGGCCGCGTGGCTCTGAAAGTGACGCGCAACCGTAGCGTCAAGGATAGACTGGAAATCCAATTTGCGGTTTCCGATAGCGGCATCGGCGTGACGCTGGCCGAGATCAAACGGCTGTTCAAACCGTTCTCGCAGGCCAATGTCAGCATCGCGTCGCGCTTCGGCGGCGCGGGACTGGGTCTGTCGTCGGTTCGGCAACTGGCGCGGGCGATGGGCGGCGATATCGCTGTCGAACCCCGGCGCGGCGGCGGCGCGATATTCCTGCTAACGGTGATCGTGCAGCAGGCTCCGGCGCCCGCATTTGACGCCGGCACCGGCGAACCGATGGCTGTGCCGCGGCGATCGCTCAGAATTCTCAGCGTCGAGGACAATCCGTTCGGCCGTGTCGTGCTCAACACGATTCTGACCGAGTTGGGCCACCAGACCGAATTCGTCGGCCGTGGCGAACTGGCAGCGGCGCGCATCGCGGGCGGGGCGTTCGACGCCGTGCTGATGGACATGGTGCTGCCGGGCATCAACGGCATCGAGGCGATCCGGCGGATACGAAAATTGAAGAAGCCTCATCGCGGCATCGCGATCGTCGGCGTATCCGGTCGCGGTGAAGACGAAGCCGTCGCACGCGCCGCAGGGGCGGGTGCTTTTCTCGTCAAGCCGGTTTCTCCACGTGCTCTAGAAACTGCGCTGCTTGAAGCGAGACGCCTTTCGGCAGCCGCGCCTTGATGATGGCGGCATTGAGTTCGCCGCCATAGACGAATATCGAGGCTACGGCATACAAAAACACCAGCGCGATGATGATCGACGATAGCCCCGCATACATCGACACGTAATTGCTGGCGAAGCGCGCCAGATATTGGCCGAACACGATGCCGGAGATCAGCGACGCCACCAGCGTGAACAGAATGCCGGGCAAGATCTGGACAAAGTTACGCCGGCCGGCCGGCAGCCAGGCATGCAGGATAAACAGCGCGGTCACCATCGCCGACAGCGCGATGCCGTAGCGGGCAACGTTCAGCATCGATTCTTTGGATTCCATCATCAACGGGAAATAACGCCGCGCCGCTTCGAGGATCAGCGGGCCGAGCACGATCAGGAATGCCATCACCAACGACATCAAGGCCGCAACCAGCGTGTAGCCGATCGATTCAAGCCGCAGCCAGTACCAGCGTCGCGGCTCGATCACGGAATAGGCACGGTTGAGCGCCACGCGCAGGCTTTCGACGCCGTTCGACGCAAAATACACCGCCAACACGAGGCCGATCGTCAGGGCGTCGGCGCGCGTCGTGGTCAGCACGTCGTGGATGACGCCGGACAACGTGTCGGCAACCTGGATCGGCCAAACCTCGAGCATGATCGCCGCCGCCTGATCGGCCAGGTCTTTCGAGCCGAAAAAGCCCGCCAGCGAGGTCAGTACGATCAAGAACGGAAATAGCGCCATCAGCGTGGAGAGCGCGATATGGCTCGCGATCGCCCAGCCGTCATCGGCGAGGAACGTGTAGAAGGCGTCGAGGGCAATGTCGTAAACGGCGCGAATTTGCCTCACGGATCACCCTGCTGCGGACCGTCAAATAATGAATGCCGAGAATCTACCATCATCGAGGTACGCAACCAAGCGCGAGGCGTTGCGCGATTGACGGCAAGGCGGCCATGCGCAGCGGTGATGGCGGGAAGCGAAACACGATGTTATGTAGCTGAAATGACATCCACTCTTAGCTATATGGTTTTGCCGGTCGCGGTCGGCGCAGTCGCGGTCGTGCTGTTGCTCGGCCTGTTCAATATGATGAAGGGCGGTTCGCCGAACCGTTCGCAGACGCTGATGCGCTGGCGCGTCGCGCTGCAATTCATCGCCATCGTCGTTACGATGGTCACGGTCTGGGCGATGGGTAAATAACGATGGTCGTTCTCAACCGCTTCTATACCCGTACCGGGGACGACGGCTCGACGGCGCTTGGCTCCGGCGAGCGCCGTAAGAAATACGACTTGCGCGTCGCCGCCAATGCAACCGTGGACGAGACCATCGCCGCGCTCGGCGCGGTGCGGCTTCATAGGGCCGAGACGCCCGATCTCGACGCGATGTTGAGCCGCATACAGAACGATCTGTTCGATCTGGGGGCCGACCTCGCGGTTCCGCAGCGCGACGGGAAAGCCGAACGGTTGCGGGTGCTGTCGAGCCAGGTCGATCGGCTCGAGCGCGAGATCGATCAACTCAATGCAGCCCTTGCGCCGCTGAATTCGTTCGTCTTGCCGGGTGGCAAGCCGGCGGCCGCTTATCTGCACGTCGCGCGGACCATTTGTCGTCGAGCCGAACGGCTCATCGTGGAACTCGCCGACAAGCCCGAGGAGCCCGTCAGCGAGGCCGCGATTCGCTACATGAACCGCCTGTCGGACTTTCTATTCGTGGCCAGCCGCACGGCGAACAACAATGGCGCGGGCGACGTTCTTTGGGTGCCCGGCTTAAATCGCTAAATCGCTCGAAACCGCTTCAATGAGGCGAAAATCGCTTTGCCGCGTTGACCGGGGGTAGCCGGACCATTAGGTTCCGCGCCCAAGCTCAAGACTTAGGCTTTTCCCAACTTCATTTCTGACGACGAAAGAGGATCGATGAAGGTTCTGGTGCCGGTAAAGCGGGTGGTCGATTATAACGTCAAGGTCCGCGTCAAGAGCGATGGCTCGGGCGTCGAATTGTCGAACGTCAAGATGTCGATGAATCCGTTCGATGAAATTGCCGTCGAGGAAGCCCTGCGCCTGAGAGAGGCCGGCAAGGCGACCGAAGTGGTGGTGGTGTCGATCGGACCCGCGCAAGCCGCGGAAACCATCCGCACAGGACTGGCGATGGGTGCTGACCGCGGCATTCTCGTCAAGGCCGAGGGCATCGTCGAGCCGCTCTCGGTGGCGAAAATTCTCAAAGGCATCGTCGACGAGGAACAGCCGGGCCTGGTCATCCTCGGCAAGCAGGCGATCGACGACGATTCGAACCAGACGGGTCAGATGCTCGCGGCTTTGCTGGGTTGGTCGCAGGCGACCTTCGCCAACAAGCTGGTCGTCGAAGGCAGCGACGTGACCGTGACCCGCGAAGTCGATGGCGGTCTGCAGACCGTGAAGCTGAAGGGACCGGCGATCGTTACGACCGATCTTCGGCTCAACGAGCCGCGCTATGCCAGCCTTCCGAACATCATGAAGGCAAAGAAGAAGCCGATCGCCGACAAGAGCGCATCGGATTACGGCGTCGACATCGCGCCACGTCTCGAAATCATCAAGACGTCCGAGCCGGCGGGCCGCAAGGCGGGCGTCAAGGTGAAGGACGTCGCTGAACTGGTGTCGAAGCTCAAGACCGAAGCCGGGGTGCTCTAATGCCGACATTGCTGCTTGCCGACCACGACAACGCCACCCTGAAGGATTCCACTAACAAGGCTTTGACCGCCGCGACCGAGATCGGTGGCGAAGTTCATATCCTCGTGGCCGGCGACAACGCCAAACCGGCCGCGGAAGCCGCCGCGAAGCTTGCCGGCGTGACGAAGGTGCTGCTGGCGAACGACGCTGCCTATGCTCACGATCTCGCTGAGCCGCTTGCGGCCCTGATCGTCTCGCTCGCGCCGAACTACGACGTGTTGATCGCCGCCGCGACGACGCGCTCCAAGAACGTCATGCCACGCGTGGCGGCTTTGCTCGACGTGATGCAAATCTCGGAGATCATCAAGGTCGTTGCGCCCGATACTTTCGATCGGCCGATTTACGCCGGCAACGCGATCCAGACCGTGAAGTCGAAGGACGCTAAAAAGGTCATCACCGTCCGGACCTCGACCTTCGCCGCGGCTGGCGAGGGCGGCAGCGCGTCGGTTGAAGACGCCAAGCCGGCCGATAATCCGGGCCTTTCGACCTTCGTCAGCGAAGATATGGCCAAGAGCGATCGTCCCGAACTGACCTCGGCCAAGATCATCGTTTCCGGTGGCCGCGCCATGCAGAGCCGCGAAAACTTCACGAAATATATCGAGCCGCTCGCCGACAAGCTCGGCGCCGGCGTCGGTGCCTCGCGCGCGGCGGTCGATGCCGGCTACGCCCCGAACGATTGGCAGGTCGGACAGACCGGAAAAGTCGTCGCGCCCGAACTTTACATCGCGATCGGAATTTCAGGTGCCATTCAGCATCTGGCCGGTATGAAGGACTCCAAGGTCATCGTCGCGATCAACAAGGACGAGGACGCACCGATCTTTCAGGTCGCCGATTACGGGCTGGTCGCCGACCTCTATCAGGCGGTGCCGGAATTAACCGAGGCGATCAAGGGCTAAGGATACACGACGCCGGCCGGGGTTAACGATGGGTCTTAACGATCTCGGGCGGCGTTCATGCGATACTGCGACGGCGCGCGATGCGCGGGCCGGACGAGATGACAAATAAGATGGCGGTTATGATCAAGACGGTCGGCGTGATCGGTTCGGGCCAGATGGGCAATGGCATCGCGCATGTGGCGGCGCTCGCCGGCTACGATGTGGTGCTGAACGACGTTTCTGCCGAACGGCTCAAATCGGGCATGGCGACGATCAACGGCAACCTGTCGCGGCAGGTGTCGAAGAACCTCATCACCGAAGATAACAGGCAGAAGGCGCTGGAACGGATTTCCTCGACCGACCGGCTCGATGGCCTTGCCGATTGCGACCTTGTGATCGAGAGCGCAGTCGAGAAGG
>JANMAN010000687.1:0-11558 GCA_031359885.1 Tardiphaga sp.
GCACACCGTGATGCGCGACGCCCGCCGTAGGGCACACGAGGTGCTGGAATTTTGCGGCATCGCGGGCCGTGCCGACGTGCTCGCCAGCGATCTGATCCCGTCGGAAAAACGCCGGCTCGAAGTGGCGCGTGCGCTCGCGACCGATCCGAAGCTGCTGTTGCTCGACGAGGTGCTCACCGGCCTGACGCCGATCGAGGCGCAGACCGGCGTCGAACTGGTGCGCCGGGTGCGGGACACCGGCGTCACCGTGCTGATGGTCGAGCATGTCATGGAAATAGTGATGCCGCTGGTCGACCGCGCTATCGTGCTCGATCTCGGCAAGGTCCTGGTCGAGGGCAAGCCGGCCGACATCGTGCGCGACCCGAAAGTCATCACGGCCTACCTTGGGGATCGTCATGCTGTCGGTGCATGAAGTCACCACCGCCTATCAGGGGCTGGTCGCGATCTCACAGGTCTCGATCGAGGTCGGCAAGGGCGAGATCGTCTGTGTCGCCGGCGCCAATGGCGCGGGCAAATCCACACTCTTGAAATCCATCGCCGGCGCCGAGCGACCGCGCAGCGGCAGTGTCACCTTCGACGGCGCGCGTATCGACGGAATGGCGCAGCATCTCATCACCGCGCGCGGCATCGCTTATGTGCCGGAAAATCGCCGGCTGTTTCCGCGGCTTTCGGTGGAGGACAATCTGCGGCTCGGCAGCTATATGTACCGCAGCGAAAAAGATCGCGATCAGCCGCTCGAACTTGTGTTCGATCTGTTTCCGCGGCTGAAAGAACGCCTAGAGCAGCGCGCCGAAACGCTCTCCGGCGGCGAACAACAGATGCTCGCCATCGGCCGCGCGTTAATGACACGGCCGCGATTGCTGATGCTCGACGAGCCGTCGCAAGGCATCATGCCGAAGTTGGTCGATGAAATCTTTCAGGCCGTGAAGACGATCCGCGATACCGGCATGACGATCCTGATCGTCGAGCAGCGCATGGCCGAGGTGCTCGAGATCGCAGACCGCGCTTACATCCTGCAAACCGGCCGCGTGCTGATGCAGGGCTCCGCCGCCGAGATCAGCGGCAATCCGGATGTGCGCAAGGCGTATCTCGGTCTGTAAGCGTCGCCGATCACCGCCGCGCATACCCCCATACGCCAGCCGGCCTTGCTCTTGCCTGGCTCGTGACGCTACATCCCGATGCATCGCCGACGGCGCGCCTCGCAGCGCCGCGGCTTCCGGGAGCGCGACGCGATGGGACCACTGGACGGCGTCAGGGTGATCGACATGACGTCGGTGCTGATGGGGCCTTACGCGACCCAGATGCTCGGCGACTACGGGGCCGACGTCATCAAAGTGGAATCGCCCGATGGCGACGTGACGCGGCTGATCGGGCCGACGCGCAACCCCGGCATGGGGCCGGTGTTTCTCAACACCAACCGCAGCAAGCGTTCGATCTGCCTCGACCTCAAAAATCCCGCCGGCCGCGATGCGCTGCTGCGGCTGATCAAAACCGCCGACGTGCTGGTCTACAACGTCCGTCCGGCCGCGATGCAGCGGCTCAATCTCGGCTACGAACTGCTAGCCGAACTCAATCCGCAACTGATCTATGCCGGCGTGTTCGGCTTCGGGCAGGACGGGCCCTATGCCGCGAAGCCGGCCTATGACGACCTCATTCAAGGCGCGACCGCGCTGCCGTCGCTGACGGCCCGCACCGGCGACGGCACGCCGCGTTATGTGCCGAACGCGCTGGTCGATCGCATCGTCGGCCTGACCGCCGTCGGCGCGATCAATGCGAGCCTCGTGCATCGCGCCAAAAGCGGTCGCGGCCAGCGCGTCGACATTCCGATGTTCGAGACCATGGCGGGCTTCGTGATGGGCGACCATCTCGGCGGGCTCACTTACGAGCCGCCGCTCGACAGAGGCGGCTATGCGCGGCATCTTTCGCGCGACCGCAGGCCCTACGAGACGTCGGACGGCTACATCTGCGCGATGGTCTATAACGACAAGCAGTGGCTGAATTTTCTGCGCGCGGTCGGGCGCGACGATCTGCTGGCTGACGAGCGTTACACGCGCTTCGCGCTGCGTGCGGTCAATATCGACATGGTCTATGCCGAATTGGCGCGAATATTCCTCACCAAGACCACGGCGGAATGGACCGCTCTGCTCGATGAGGCCGACGTGCCGTCGCTGCCGATGCACGATCTCGAAAGCATCCTCCACGACCCGCATCTTGTTGCGGCGAACATGTTTCCGATCGTCGAGCATCCGACCGAGGGCGCGATCCGCAACATGAAAGTCGCCGCCACATGGTCGGACACGCCGGTCAAACCGACGCGCTTTGCGCCGCTACTCGGCCAGCACAGCGTCGAGATTTTGCAGGAAGCGGGGATGACCGCCGACGAGATCGCGGCGCTCGCGCGCGACGGCGTCATCAAGACCGCGTCAGCTTAGGATCAGCTCCATGGACTTCGCCCTCAGCGAAAATCAAGAATCGATCCGCGATGCGACGCAGAAAATCTGTGCGGCGTTCGACGATGCCTATTGGTTGAAGAAAGACACCGAAGGCGGTTTTCCGCATGACTTTCACAAAGCCTTCGCGGATGCAGGCTGGCTCGGCATCTGCATACCCGAAGAATATGGCGGCTCCGGCCTCGGCATCACCGACGCCGCGATCATGATGCGTGCGATTTCCGAATCCGGGGCAGGCATGTCCGGCGCGTCCGCGATTCATATGAACGTGTTCGGGCTCAATCCCGTCGTGGTGTTCGGCACCAAAGAACAATGCGCGCGGATGCTGCCGGGCATCGTCAACGGTACGGAGAAATCCTGTTTCGCCGTGACCGAGCCGAACACCGGCCTCAACACGACGCAACTGAAAACGCGTGCGGAGCGCAAGGGCGATCGTTACATCGTCAATGGCCAGAAGGTGTGGATTTCGACGGCGCAGGTCGCCGAAAAGATTTTGTTGCTGGCACGCACCACGCCGCTCGACGCGGTGAAAAGTCCGACACACGGATTGAGCCTGTTTTATACCGATTTGGACCGCGCCAAGATTTCCGTTCGCGAGATCGCGAAGATGGGACGCAAGGCGATCGACTCCAACGAGCTGTTCATCAGCGACTTCGAGATTCCGGTCGAAGATCGCATCGGCGAGGAAGGCCGCGGCTTCGAGTATATTCTTCACGGGATGAATCCCGAGCGCATCTTGATCGCGGCGGAAGCGGTCGGGCTCGGCCGCGCTGCACTGGCGCGCGCGACGGAGTACGCGAAGACCCGCAACGTCTTCAATCGGCCGATCGGTCAGAACCAGGCGATCCAACATCCGCTGGCGAAGAACTGGATGGAGCTGGAAGCCGCGTGGTTGATGGTGCTCTCGGCCGGCTGGCAATACGATCAAGGTCTGCCGTGCGGGCCTGCCGCCAACGCCGCAAAATATCTGGCGGGCGAGGCCGGCTTCGATGCGTGTCAGCAAGCGGTGATGACGCATGGCGGCTTCGGCTACGCGAAGGAATATCATGTCGAGCGTTATTTGCGCGAAGTCTTGATCCCGCGCATCGCGCCGATCTCGCCGCAGCTCGTGCTGAGCTTCATCGCCGAGAAGGTGCTCGGCTTGCCGAAGTCGTATTGAGGATGTCTGTTCGATGAGCTTCATCACCGGCGTCGGGCTCACCGCCTTCGGTCGCCATGACGGCAAATCCACGCTCGACCTCATGAGTACGGCGGCCGAACTCGCGCTCGCCGATGCCGGCTTGAAGCGCGCCGACATCGACGGATTTCTCTGCGGCTATTCGACGACGATGCCGCACATCATGCTGGCGACGGTGTTCTGCGAGCATTTCGGCCTCGCGCCATCTTATGCGCATGCGATTCAGGTCGGCGGCGCGACCGGTATGGCGATGGCGATGCTCGCCCATCAACTGGTCGATGCCGGCGTGGCCAAACATGTGCTGGTGGTCGGTGGTGAAAACCGCCTCACGGGCCAGAGCCGCGATGCCTCGATTCAAGCGCTCGCTCAGGTCGGGCATCTCGTCTACGAGGTGCCGCTCGGTCCGACGATCCCGGCCTATTACGGCCTCGTCGCCTCGCGCTACATGCACGAGTTCGGCGTCACCGAAGAAGACTTCGCTGAGTTCGCCGTGTTGATGCGTGCGAACGCAGCCACACATCCCGGCGCGCAGTTTCGCGATCCGATCACCGTGGCCGACGTGATGGCGTCCAAGCCCGTCGCGACGCCGCTGAAATTATTGGATTGCTGTCCGGTGTCGGATGGCGGTGCGGCCTTTGTCGTCAGCCGCGAGCCGACCAATGACACATCGATCAAGATACGCGGCGCTGCGCAGGCGCACACGCATCAGCATGTCACGGCCGCACCGGCGCTCGACAAATTCGGAGCCGCCATTGCCGTCGAGCGCGCGAAGCAGGCGTCGGGCGTTTCGGTCTCGGACGTGAACTATGCGGCGGTCTATGACAGCTTCACCATTACGCTGGCGATGCTGCTGGAAGATTTAGGGCTCGCGGGACGCGGCGAAGCGGCGGGGCTGGTGCGCGCGGGGCATTTCAGCCGCGACGGCGCGATGCCGTTGAACACGCATGGCGGCCTTCTGAGCTACGGCCATTGCGGCGTCGGCGGCGCGATGGCGCATCTCGTCGAGACGCATCTGCAGATGACCGGGCGCGCCGGCGCGCGGCAGGTGCGCGACGCGTCGATGGCGCTCATTCATGGCGACGGCGGCGTGCTGTCGTCGCACGTCTCGATGTTTCTGGAGCGCGTGCGATGAGCGAGCGCATTACCTTTCAGACCTGCAACGCCTGCGGCCACATCCGGTATTTCGCGCGCGCGTTCTGCGCGGCTTGCGGCGCGACCGATCCCATCGTCGAAAGCGCAAGCGGGGAGGGCGTCGTCTATGCGACGTCGTTGGTCCATCGCGCCGCGACGCCGGAGACCCGCGCGGAAGTGCCTTATATGATCGTGCTCGTCGATGCCGTCGAAGGCTTTCGCATGATGGCGCATGGCGACAAGACACTCACCATCGGCGACCGCGTCATCGCGCGCTTCAGCGATTTCGCCGGCCGCCGCATTCCCTATTTCGAAAGGACACCGTCATGAGCCGCCTCCGTTTCGCGCTTGACCCCAAATCCGTCGCCATCATCGGTGCGTCGGAAAATCCGAACAAGGTCGGTGGTCGCCCGGTGCACTATCTCGATAAGTTCGGCTTCAAAGGCAAAATCTTCCCGATCAATCCGTCGCGCCCCGAGGTGCAGGGCCATGTCTGTTACAAAAGCCTGAGCGATCTGCCAGAAGCGCCGGAGATGGTCATCATCGCGGTGGCCGGCGACAACGCGATCGGCGCGGTCGAAGATTGTGCCAAGGCCGGCGTGAAGATCGCCGTCGTGATGGCGTCGGGCTTCGGCGAAGTCGATCCGATCGAAGGCAAGGCGAAAGAGCGCGCGATGGTCGCGACCGCGCACAAGCACGGCATGCGGATCGTCGGGCCGAACTCGCAAGGCCTCGCCAATTTCGGCACCGGCGCGATCGCGTCATTCTCGACGATGTTCATGGATATGGATCGCGCAAGCGGGCATGTCGCGATGCTGAGCCAGAGCGGGGCGCTCTCGACGGTGCCGGTCGGCTTCCTGCGCGATCGCGGCATCGGCGTGCGTCATACGCATGCGACCGGCAACGATGCCGACATCACCGTCGGCGAATTGGCCATCGCGGTTGCGGAAGACACCGAGGTGAAGCTGATGCTGCTTTATCTCGAGAGTATTCCCGAGAAGAAATATCTCGAAGAACTCGCCGCCGTCGCGCTCGATCGCGATCTGCCGATCATCGCGCTGAAGTCCGGCCGCTCCGAAGCGGGCCGCCAGGCCGCGCAATCGCATACGGGGGCGCTCGCGAACGAAGATCGCGTCGTCGATGCGTTTTTTGCGCATCACGGCATCTGGCGCGCGCCCGATATGCGCGGGCTCGTCGAGGCGACGGACCTTTATCTGAAGGGCTGGAAGCCGAAAGGCCGGCGTCTCGTCGCGATCAGCAATTCTGGCGCGGTCTGCGTGATGACGGCGGATGCCGCAACCACCGTCGGCATGCCGATGGCGAAGCTCGCGCCTGAAACCGATGCCAAATTGAAAACGATCTTGCCCAGTTTTGCGACGACGACCAATCCGATCGATCTGACGGCGGCCTTGCTGTCGAACAGCCGGTTGTTCGGCGATATTCTGCCTGTCATCGCAACCGATCCCGCCGCCGATGCGTTCCTGATCGGCGTGCCGGTCGCAGGGCCGGGCTACGACGTCGAAGCGTTCTCGCGCGATGCGGCGGTGTTCGCCAAACAAACCGGCAAGCCGTTGGTCGTAGCCGCGACGCAAAAGAGCGTGGCTCAACAATTCGAAGCCAATGGCACGACGGTGTTTCCGACCGAGGTTGAAGCCGTCACGGCGTTGCATCAGTTTCTGGCGCATCGCGAGTTGATGGCGCGCGTCGCCGCGCGGAAGAACAAACTGCCGCCGTCGCCCTCCGTCGCGGTCGGCGACTCCACCGAGATGCTGAACGAGGCCGATAGCCTCGCGGTGCTGGCCGCGCGCGGCATTCCCGTCGTGCCGCATCGGCTGTGTCGATCGCGCGCCGAAGCCGTGGCCGCGTTCGAGTCGATTGGCGGGCCGGTCGTCGTGAAAGGCTGCTCGGCCGATATCGCGCACAAGTCCGAGCTTGGTCTCGTCAAGCTGAACATCTCGTCGCGCGATGAGGCGGGCGACATCTATGCGGAGATGGAAGCGATCATTCGCAAGGAAGGCGCGCGGTTCGACGGCGTCATCGTCGGCGCGATGGCCAAGGGCCGCCGCGAGATGATGATCGGCGCGCACCGCGATCCGGTGTTCGGGCCGGTGGTCGTGGTCGGCGACGGCGGCAAATACGTCGAGGTATTCAAGGACACGACGCTGCTGCTGCCGCCGTTCGCGGTGTCGGACGTCGTGGATGCGCTGACAAAATTGCGCATCGCGCCGCTGTTCGCGGGGGTCCGCGGTGAGCCCGCGATGGATGTCGATGCGCTCGCGGCCGCCGTCGTCAGGATCGGCGAGTTGATGCGCGACGAGAAAGCGAAGGTGACGAGCATCGACCTCAACCCGGTGCTGCTCGATAGCGCGGGCAAGGGCTGCGTCGTCGTCGATGCCGTCGTGTTCCGGCAGACTTAAAAGCGCGTCACGATGTCTTTGAGGTTCGGCCGCGGGCGATCCTCGACGGCGGCCTGCGCCGTGCCGATATGAATGAAGCCGGCGAGTTTCTCGTCGGCGGCCAGGCCGAGACCCGCGAGCACCTCGCGATCGAACGCGAACCAGCCGGTGAGCCAGTTCGCAGCGTAGCCGAGCGCCGTCGCGGCGATGATGAGGTTCATCGCGCTGGCACCGGCGGATAATTCCTGCTCCCATGGCGGCACCTTGGGATGCGGCTTCACGTGGCTGACGATGGCGATCACCAGCGGCGCGTCCATCATGCGGCGCGTTTCGGCCTCGATCGCGGCGGCATCGGCCGCAGGATTTTTATCGGCGAAGACTTTTGCGATGAGCATGCCGGCGCGCAGGCGTGCATCGCCTTCGAACACGATGAAGCGCCACGGCGCGAGTTTGCCGTGGTCCGGAACGCGCGCGCCGATCGTCAGGATCGTGTCGAGTTCGGCAGGCGAGGGGCCGGGCGCCGCCATGTCGCGCGGCTTCACCGAGCGGCGGGTCGTCAGCAATTCGATCGCGTCAGTCATGATGTCTCGAAGCTCAAAGGGTATGTCCGCATAGCATGCGCGGCACCGCCTCACGAGCGTCGAGTGGTCCATTTAGATCGATTGTGATCGCTTTCGTTTATGCACCATGAGCGCCGGCATTCGTTGCAGTTGCCGCAAGCAGATCAGTTCAACGTCATCGATCCACCGACCACGCCGCCGTAATTGCCCTGGCTGGGCGAGCCGGAAATCGAGGCGTTGAAGCGCAGCCGGTCGGTCGCGGCATAGCCGAGGCCGAAGGCGAGGCCCGACGCGCCCTTGTAGCCGCCGAAAGCGCCGGCCACCGACAGCTTGCCGGGCCGGTCGTCATAACGGAGTCCGCTGGCCGCGAGCGCCAATGCGACGCCGCTCCGCATCTCGAACATATTGTCCGTGATCTGGCCTTGGAGCCCGCCGATTTGCGATTGGAAGCCCGACGCGACCGTCTGCAACTGGCTGACATTGACGGCGTCGGTCGCGTTGGTGCCTGCCGCGACGTTGGTGACGCGACGCTCGTTGCCTGCCGAGCCGACCGACACCGTGTTGGCGGCGGTGTTGGTCGAGCCCGATCCGATCGCAACCGAATTGGCTGCGGTTGCCGAGGAGCCGGGACCGACCGCGGTGGCGTTGGTTGCGGTCGCGACAGCGCCGTCGCCGAACGCCGCACCGCCATTGGCCGCGGATGCGCCGGAGCCGACCGCGACGGAGCCGGTGGCGACGGCGTTGGTGCCGATCGCGATGGCGTTCGTGCCGGTCGAAGCCGCGCCGAAGCCCACCGCGATCGAGCCGGATTGCGTGGCCTGCGCGCCGCTGCCGAAGGCCAGCGAATTGCTGCCGCTCGCTGACGATCCCGAGCCGATCGCGTTGGCATTGGTTCCCGTCGCAGACGCGGCGGGGCCTGTCGAATTGCTGCGGAAGTAGGTGGTGCCGTTGCTGTAGATGTTCGCGATGTCGGCAGAGTTGCTGGCGATGTTGGAGGTGTTGGTCGCGATGTTGCTCGTGTTGGTCGCGATGTTCGTCGTGTTCATGCCCACCATTGTCGCAAGTCCCGCGCCGCTGGAATTGTTCGCCGTGATGACATTGTCGACAGCGGTGAACGCGCCGCCGACGCTGTTGAAATTGGTGCCCTGAATAGTATAGGTCGGCGCGGTCAGTTGGCCGTTGCCGTCGAGACCCGCGCCGCCGCCGAAGGCATTGGCAACGCGTTGGTTGGCGGTGAATAACTGCCCGCCGTTGACGCCGTCAGTGCTATTATTGGCGATGGTGCCCGCACCGAGGTTGACGAGCCTGCGCTCAGCGCCCACCGCTCCGATCGAGACGGTGTTTGCAATGTTGGCCACCGAATTGCTGCCAAGCGCAACGGCGTTGGGCGCAGTGGAGGCGACATTGGAGTTGTATCCAAGCGCAAGCCCGTTCGTGGCGAGAGCGTTCACAGTGCTAGCGGTGCCGATCGCGACGCTTTGGACACCACCCGAGAAAGCGCCGGCTTGAAGCACGCGGTTCACAATCGTACCGTCGCCGCCTCCGATCGCAATGCTTCGTGCGCCAAAGGCAGCCGCGGCCGTCCCAGCTGAGATGCCGGCGCCGATCGACGTCGAATACACGCCCGTTCCGTCGACCCCCACATTGGCGCCAATGTTGGTTGTGCCATTGACTAAGTTGTTATAACCGGCACCAAAGCCGAGGGACGTTGTGTTTATTCCCAAGGCTTGGGAGCTAGCGCCCACCGCCACCGATTGCGACGCGTTCGCCGCTGACAAAGCTCCGATGGCCAAAGCATTCAGCCCGTTCGCCGAAGCGCTGGTGCCAACCGCAGTTGCGAAGTCTTGTCCTGCTGCGCCTGACCCTGCCCGTGATAATGCACCAATTGCTATGGTGCCATTGCTTAGTGGCAAGCTATCTGGAGCTGATCCCGCGACGGCTTGCGAACCAATCGCGATGGATTGGGTACCAGACGCCGCGGTCCGACTGAACGACATATTCTCTGCGCCAATCGCGATACTATTCGTGCCTGCGTTGCTGTTGACGCCCACTGCGATGCCACCCTGATCAGCGTTTCCGCTGATGCTGACAGCGCCAGTGCTCGCGACGCCCTGGATAGCTACTGCCGCTTGGTCGTTCGCAATTGAAAAAGGGCCGCATGCCAGCGCGCCTGCGCCCGTCGCACTTGTGCCAAATCCCGGTCCGTACGGCGCGTTACCCGTCGTGCTGACCCCGCAAATATATTGCGCTAATGCACGGGTCGGCTGCAATCCGACGACAGCAAACGCAAATACAAGAGAGGCAGCGAATGTGACGACTTGTGTCGCGATGTTTCGCCGCGTTCCACAACCAAGCGAAAGACTTGTCTCCAACATGACGCCCCCAGCAGGTGTTACGGCCGTTTCAGCGGACCGCCGGACCTTTGCGTCATGGCGCACAGCGCGCCTCGATCGTTCGATCCGTAAATCTTTGACGACCGTGCGTTCGGGGCTCGTGAGTCGGCGTCAACCCGAGGGTTGATGTCTCGCGATATCATTTTGATGTGATATTGCGGCAACACACGCTCAGATAGCGTTGATCTCGCGGCGCTGCTGCGTCACACTTGTTCATCGTTGCATGACGGACGGACTTTGAACGTGGAGCCGGACTACGCCATCCTCTCGGCGGTCATCGCCGCGATCTACGATGCCGCGATCGATCCAACACGATGGACGCAGGCCTTGCGATGCGCCTGCGATTTCGTGGGCGGCGCGCAGGCCGTCATGTTCTGGCAGGGGCACGCCGCCGACGAGGTAGAAGCGCTGCATCTCTACAATCAGGATCCGCTCTACACGCGGATGTTTCTCGAAAAGCTCGCGCCGCTAAACCCTGTCTTCCCCGCTGCGCTATTTCAGGACGTCGGCGCGGTGCACACCACCACCGATCTCATTCCGGCCGACGAATTGCAGCAGACGCAATTTTACAAAGAGTGGGTTGCGCCGCAGGGCCTGGCCGATGCGGTCGCCGTGATGTTGGAAAAAGACGCCACCCGCGTGACCCTGCTGTCATTTCCGACAACGGGACGCATCGACGACACCACGCGTCGGCGGTTGGCGATGCTGGTGCCGCATTTCCAGCGCGCCGTGGCGATCGGGCGGACGTTCGCACGGTCTCGATCGGACGCGGCTGCATTCACCGAGACGCTCGACCAGATCGGCGATGGTGTTTTCCTCGTGGCCGAAGATGGCGGCATTGTCTTTGCCAACGCCGTCGGCCGGCGGATCGGCGAGGAGGGCGAGCTGCTCCGCGTCGAGCGCAATAAGTTGCGGGTCAACGATCCTAACGCCGATCGGCTGTTGCGGGACGGCTTGCGAACCGTCGCGAAAGGCGATGGCGATCAACGCGCACGCGGCGCGACCATCGCGTTATCCGATACAGGCGACCGGCAATGGACCGCGAATATCTTGCCGCTTCGCGACGGGGCGCGGCGGTTGGTCGGCCACAAGACGCATGCCGCCGCCGCGGTGTTCGTGCGCGGCGCACGGTTCGCCGATCCGACGCCGCTCGAAACGCTCGCCAAGCGTCATCAACTTACCGCAAGCGAAGTCCGCGTCGTCGATGCGATGCTGCGGGTCAGCGGCCTCGACGCCATCGCGGACGCGCTCGGCATTTCGCGCGCGACCGTGAAGACGCATCTCAATCGCATCTTCCGCAAAACGGCCGCGCGCAATCAGAGCGATCTGATCAAGCTGATCGCAGGTCTGGGCCGCGGCGCTCAAACAAGCCGCACTCCCGATTAATCCCGCGCGCGCTTGACGTCCGGCGGAGTCGCTTCCTCGACCAGTGCCGCCAGCGCCTCGGTCAG
>JANMAN010000752.1:0-2084 GCA_031359885.1 Tardiphaga sp.
GACGTTTCGCATCATCACCGGGTCAGGGCATTCGCCGGATCAGGTGACGATGGTCTGCGAGGCCGACAAGATCTATCTGTCCGCCGATCAGGTGCTCAGCAAGATCTCGCCCAACGTCAGCGTTTGGGCGCATGAGCCGGACGAAAATGCGCTCGGTTCGTATTTGTCGTCGCTCAAGAGCATCGCGGCCGCGATCCCGAACGACGTGCTGGTGTTGCCGGGTCACGGCGTGCCGTTCTACGGATTGCACGAGCGCGTCACGCAATTGTCCGATCATCATGAGGAGCGCTGCCAGATGATCGCGGAGGCCTGCCGCGAGGAGGCCAAGACATCGGCGCAACTGGTGCCTGTCGTGTTCCACAAACACGTCCTCGACGCGCACCAGACCGGCTTTGCGGCGGGAGAGCTGATCGCGCATGTCAATTACATGCTGGCGTCGAACCGCCTGACGCAAACGCTCGGCGACGACGGCGTGTTACGGTTTCGGGCGAGGTGATCGAGCCTTTCCCCAAAGACGGCCGTCACCCCCGCGATAGCGGGGGCCCAGTACGTCCTGACATCTCAGCTTAAAAGACATCGCACGGAATACTGGGTCGCCCGGTCGCGGGCGCAGCCGGACAACGAAGACGTCGCCGGTGGCCCTCGCCGGGCGATGACGCTGAATGCTGATCAATTCGCCCGATCTCGGAATGACGTGGATCACCGACACAGGCGCTTTCCATACCGGCCATCCGCCGATAGATTGCGCCCGCTTTCATCACAGAGATCGTATCCGTGTCCAAATCCGCCGCCCGCGCCCGCCTTGCCGATATCATTCGCATCCGCTCGTTCGGGCGAGGCGAAATCACGCTGGCATCCGGTCGCAAGAGCGACTTCTACTTCAACCTCAAGCCGACGATGCTCGACCCCGAAGGCGCGGCGCTGCTGGCGGAACTGACCTTCGATGCGTTGCGCGACGATCAGCTCGATTATGTCGGTGGGCTCGAGATGGGCGCTGTGCCGCTCGCCGGTGCGATCGCGCAACTGTCCTGGCTGAAGAACCATCCGATCGCGGCGTTCTTCGTCCGCAAGAAGCCGAAAGAACACGGCACGCGGCTGGCGATCGACGGCCTCATGAAAGGCGAAACGCTCGCCGGCAAACGCGTCGTCATCGTCGAGGACGTGACCACCACCGGAGGCTCGGCGATCAAGGCGGCCGAAGCCGTGCGCGAGGCGGGCGGCGAGATCGTGCTGGTGTTCACGATGGTCGATCGGGAAGAGGGCGCAGCCGATAATTTCGCCGCGGCGAACTTGCCGTTTCGATCGCTTTACAAGGCTGCGGAATTTCTCAAATCATAAAGCGCATTGCGATCGTCGCGACGACGCTCGCGCTGCTCGCGAGCCCGGCACATGCTGCCGAAGCGCTCGATGGCGCGAAACTGTCGTGGCTCTGGGCGCTGCCTTTTGTCGGGATCCTTCTGAGCATCGCGACCGGGCCGGTGTTGTTTCCGCATCTATGGGAGCATCATTACGCGAAATTCGCAGCGGTCTTTGCGGCGTTCGTCGCGGTCCCGCTCTATGTCGCATTCGCCCCGTCGATCGTGACGGCGACGCTGTCGCACACGATCCTGCTCGAATATCTGCCGTTCATCCTGTTGCTGCTCGCCTTGTTTACGACGGCGGGCGGCATCTATCTCGAAGGCAATCTGCACGACAGCGCGTTTACGAATACGGTGCTGCTCGGCATCGGCAGTCTGCTCGCGAGCGTCGTCGGCACCACCGGCGCGTCGATGATTTTGATCCGGCCGCTGATCCGCGCCAATGACGGCCGGCGATACAACGTCCATGTCGTCGTGTTCTTTATTTTTCTGGTGTCGAACATCGGCGGCGCGCTGACCCCACTCGGCGATCCGCCGCTGTTTCTCGGTTTTCTGCGCGGCGTCGATTTCTTCTGGACGACGAAATATCTGCTGGTCGAGACGTTGGTGACGGGCGGGCTGGTGCTGGCGATCTTTCTGGCGCTCGACGTTTATCTGCATCACCGCGAAGGTCATTTTCCGAAGCGTTCCGACCCGACGCCGGATGCGCCGCTGCGGCTGCACGGC
>JANMAN010000767.1:0-6013 GCA_031359885.1 Tardiphaga sp.
TTCCGGAATATCGAGGCCTTCGCGCAACAGATTGATGCCGACCAGCGCATCGAACGCCCCGAGCCTCAGATCGCGGATGATCTCGATGCGCTCAATGGTATCGATATCGCTGTGCATGTAGCGCACGCGAATGCCCTGCTCGTGCAGATATTCCGTAAGGTCTTCCGCCATTCGCTTGGTCAGCACGGTGATGAGCGAGCGATAGCCCTCTTGCGCCGTCGCGCGGACTTCGCCGACGAGATCGTCGACCTGCGTCCGCGCAGGGCGGATGTGGATCGGCGGATCGATCAGCCCGGTCGGGCGGATCACCTGCTCGACGAACACGCCGCCGGATTCGTTCAGCTCCCACGCGCTCGGCGTCGCCGACACGGCAACGGATTGCGGGCGCATCATATCCCACTCCTCGAAGCGGAGCGGGCGGTTGTCCATGCAGGAGGGCAGGCGGAAGCCATATTCGGCCAGCGTCGCTTTACGCCGGAAGTCGCCTTTGAACATGCCGCCGATCTGCGGAACGGTCACATGGCTTTCATCCGCAAAGACCAGCGCATTGTCCGGCACGTATTCAAACAGCGTCGGCGGCGGCTCGCCGGGGCGGCGGCCGGTGAGATAGCGCGAATAGTTCTCGATGCCAGCACAGCTTCCCGTGGCTTCCATCATTTCGATGTCGAAAGTGGTGCGCTGTTCGAGCCGCTGCGCTTCGAGCAGGCGACCTTGCTCGTGCAATTGCTCGAGACGCCATTTCAGTTCGGATTTGATCGACTTGATCGCCTGAATCAGCGTCGGGCGCGGCGTGACGTAATGCGAGTTGGCGTAGATCTTCACGAACTCAAGCTCGTCCTGCTTGTGGCCGGTGAGCGGATCGAACTCCTCGATGGTTTCGACCACGTCGCCGAACAGGTTCACGCGCCAAGCGCGGTCTTCGTAATGGGCCGGGAAGATGTCGATGACATCGCCGCGGACGCGGAACGTGCCGCGTGAAAAATCCGCCTGCGTGCGCTTGTATTGCAGCGCCACCAAATCGGCGATGAGCTGGCGTTGGTCGATGCGCTCGCCTTTCTTCAAAGCGAAAGTCATCGCGGTGTAGGTCTCGACCGAACCGATGCCGTAGATGCACGACACGGACGCGACGATGATGACGTCGTCGCGCTCGAGCAGCGCGCGCGTCGCCGAATGGCGCATGCGGTCGATCTGCTCGTTGATCGAGGAATCCTTCTCGATGTAGGTGTCGGTGCGGGGGACGTAGGCCTCCGGCTGATAGTAATCGTAATACGATACGAATTACTCGACGGCGTTGTCCGGGAAGAAGCTCTTGAACTCGCCGTAAAGCTGCGCGGCCAATGTCTTGTTCGGCGCGAGGATAATCGCCGGGCGTTGCGTCGCCTCGATCACCTTCGCCATCGTGTAGGTCTTGCCGGAGCCGGTGACGCCCAGGAGCACTTGCGTGCGATCCTGCCGCGAGATGCCTTCGACCAGCTCCTTGATCGCGGTCGGCTGGTCGCCCTTTGGCTCGTATTCGGATTTGATGACGAACGGCACGCCGCCTTCGGACTTGTCGGGCCGCGGCGGGCGATGCGGCACCCAAATCTTGTCGTCCTTGAATTCGGGGCGGCCGTTGAGAATTAGCGCTTCCAGCGCGTCGGCGGTGGCGGCGACGCCGAGGCCTTCCATCTTGGTCCGCGGTGGCCGCGCGAGGTCAGCCTCGTCGTCTTCGGCGGTCGGCAATCCAAGCTGCTTGGCCAACTCCGGATCGAGCGTCGGAATCGTCGCTGCGGTATTGTAGACCGCCTGCGGCGCTTCATCGAGGCCGGGTCGGGTAAAGCGCGCGCCGGACGGTTGCGGGTTCGGCCGTAAACTCGATGGGCGCGGACCGCTATCGCCCGCGAATCCTTTCGGGGTCGAGGCACGCGACCGATGCGCGGCGGCTTCGCCACCCGAGCGCCGTTCCTTGGAATTGGTCGGCGGCGGTTGCAGACCGGTGGACGACCCCATGCCGCTCTCGCCGCGATTGATCGCAGGGTTCAGCAGTTCCGCCAGCGCAGGACCGATCGGTTTGACGTCCGGCCGGTGCGCCTTGGAGTTGGGGGTCTTCGGAGCTTTTTTGGGAGAGTCGGGTTTCTTCGCCATGATCCGAATATAAGCGGCAACGGCCTCCGCGAAAGGGTGCTTGCGCGGAAGACGTCTGCTCCATCACCCAGCGGCGCTGGCCGGTTCCCGCCGCATGTCGTGAACGGCCCTCAATCGCTTCAGTCCCGCCGGCAGCCATCCGTCGAGCCATTGCCGCGTGGCGTCCTGATGCCGATAATAATAAAGCCCGAGCGCGATGATGCCGATGCCGATCAGCGACAGCGCGAAGGGAAACAGCAGCGAATCCTTGAACACCTTTTCCGCGAGGTCGCCGAGATAGATTGCGATCCCGATCGTGCCGAACAGCGCGAAGACGCGACGGCCGAGGAAAACCGAGATCAGCAGGAAGCCCACATTCATTGCGCAATACATCGCCTTGGCAAGGTTGGTGCCGCCGGATGTCGCGGTGATGCCGCCCCAAAAGGTCAGCACGCCGAACAGATAGAGCCAAAAGGCGAAATCGCCGGTGCGTTGGCGGCTATTCACCGCGACCGCCGCGATGATGATGCCGAGGCCGAACCAGATCGACACCCGTCGCGATGTCTCGAAGCTGGAGAGCGCCGATCCGGTAATCCACGGCACGATGTCCATCGACAAAAACCACAGCGCGACCGCAGCGATCATCACGATGAACGGAAAGCGATAGAACCGCAGCGCCAGCACCGCTGCCGCGATCGCAGCCAATTCCATGAAAACGAAACTGCCTTTGATCCAGACGTAAAAGTCGCGAATCTCTTTCGGATTGCCGAACTTGCCCCAAGCGCCGAAGGCGTCCTGGATGCCGTACACTGCAAGCGGCGCCATCGACACGGCGACGGCGATCAGCAAGCCGCCGGGTGTGTGGAGATTTTTTGCGGTCCACAAATAATGACCTGCGGTTGCGAACAACAATGCATAGACGAACGCGATCGCCGTTAACGCCTCGCCGCCCATTTGCGAAAACGCCAGCGTCGTAAACAGCCCCATCGCGCCGATCACGATCAGTGCGCCAGCATACCAGAGCAGATGAACCGCATCGAAGGTCGAGCCCGTTGCCGGGCCGCTCGCCTGACGTGTCGCGAGAAAGGCCAACAGGCCGTCGAGATCGCCGGGTGCGATCACGCCAGCCTCGGTGGCCGCGCGCAGGTCGTCGCTCGAATAGTGCATGTCAGTCTCCGCAAGGCAGCGTGTGGTGCAGCCACCCCTTTGTCATGCGACGGGGCGGAGAGTTCAACGCATGATGTTGTGTTGAGCTTGATCCATCGGCCCTTGCAACGAGCCCAACATCCGTTCGTCCCCGCGGATGCGGACACCCAGACCTTGCAAAAGAATTTTTTTCCTGGATACCCGCTCGTGTGGGTATGAGCGGAAAAGGCTTCCATTCACTCAGTCAGTCGAGGCGTAACAATTGCTACAGCGCCCGCGCGGCGTTGCCCTTGAACAGAATCGGT
The DNA here is from genome assembly GCA_031359885.1 of Tardiphaga sp. GTDB lineage: Bacteria > Pseudomonadota > Alphaproteobacteria > Rhizobiales > Xanthobacteraceae > Tardiphaga. Next base: position 3,555 of record JANMAN010000767.1, read on the forward strand.
CCGGTCGGGCGGCCGATCGGCGAGCCGCCTTCGGGTTCGAGCGTGATCTCGAACAACTGATCGGACACCGTGTCCGGGAGGTCGCCGAGGTCGAGTTGCAAGGTGCGCGACTGACTGCTGATGCCGAGCGATTTCGGGCCGACGGCGCGGTCCCAGAGCGTCCACACTTGCAAGGTGCGCCCGGCGGGCACGTCGATCGGCCGTAGCGGAATCACCTCGACGCGGCCATTGGCGAACGCATTGACCACCGCGCCGGTTTCCTTGGTCGCGTCGTTGACGAGCACCGCGACGTAAACCGGTTTGCGCTGCGCCAGCGCGACCAGATCGTTGCGCAATTGCTTCGAGGTCGCGAGCGCACCGATGGCGACGATCGCGAACACGAGCGTCGCAAACGCACCGGAAATTCCGGCGATCCGCCAAAATGCAAGGCTCTCCCACAGCGTCGCGCCGCGCACGGCCGCGCGTGCGCCGGGCAGCGGGATCACCGCCTCGGGTTTGATGGTGTCGGCGATGCGCGACCAAAGCTCAGGCGAGGGCGGCGATGCCTCGACACTCGCATCGAGAGGCGACAGCCGTGCGCGCCAAGATTCCACGGCGGCAGCGAATTCCGGTTCGGTGGCAAGCCGCGTCTCCGCGCGCGCCTCCTCGGGATCGTCGAGAAGACCCATCGCGTACTCGGCGGCGAGCGCGTGGTCGTCGGGGTTCAAGCTCGTTCCTTGCAGGCTCATCCCATGCACTCCTGCAACGAGATCAAGCTGCGGCGCACCCAGCTCTTGACGGTGCCGAGCGGCAAATTCATGCGCGTCGCCATCTCGCCGTGACTCATGCCATGGGCATAAGCGAGAACGACGACATCGCGGCGCGGCCGCTCGATGCGGTCGAGGCATTTGCGCAAAGCGCTGGTCTCGGGCAAGCGGGCGACGGCGGCCTCTGACTCGATCTCGGCATCGAACTCCCCGGCCGAGTCGTAACGGTGCTCGCTGCGGTGGATCGAGAGCGCGCGATTGCGCACGATCGCATAGAGCCAGTTGCGCGCGGAGCCGCGTTGCGGGTCGAACGTGCCGGCATTGCGCCAAACCCGCACGAATGCGTCATGCACGGCGTCTTCCGCGAGATCGCGGCGGATCAGGATGCGGCGGGCGACGCCGATCATGCGCGCGGCCTCGAGGTCATAGATCACCTGCAAGGCGTTGCGCTCGCCCGCGGCGCAACGCGCGAGAGCCGCGGTGAGCTGCCGGTCGCGCGCGAGATCGACGACCGGCGCATTGCTGCTGCCGACCGGCGTCGGGCGCTCGTTCACCGCGGGACTTTGGCTCATGTCTCTGCCTTTGCATGCCCATCCTACTCGGGTCGTGCGGCATTTGGATGCATCAATCCAGAAAAATTATTTTTCGGGCCCTGCATCCGTTTCCGGAATTGCGGAGGTATCGGCGGCATGGGTCCGCTCAAGGGCGCCACATAACAAGGAGATCGTCATGATGTTTCGTTCGATTCTTGCGGCCTCGGCCGCGCTGCTGATGGGTTCGGTTGCCGCCAATGCGGCGCAGGTCGCGGCTTTGATCGGCGGCGACACCATCGCCATGGTCGATACTGCGCAGAAGAAAGCCACCGGTTCGGTCAAGGTATCGGGAATCACAGGCAAGCTGGTCGGCATCGACGTGCGCCCTGCTGACGGCCTGCTGTACGGCCTCGTCGATGACGGCACCGTTGTCACCATCGCGACGGACGGCAAGGCGACGATGAAGTCGAAGCTCGACACCATGCTGGCGAAGGGCGTGATGGCAACAGTCGATTTCAACCCGGTCGCGGATCGCCTGCGCGTGATGGGCTCGGATGGCATGAGCCTGCGCGCGAATGTCGATGACGGAAAGGTGACGAAGGACGGCGATCACAAATATGCCGACGCCGACATGCACAAGGGCGAGAAGCCGAACATCGTGGCCGGCGCTTACACCAACTCGGTGAAGGGCACGAAGGAGACCGCATTGTTCAACATCGACGCGACGATCGGCGCGCTGGTCAAGCAGGCCCCGCCGAACGACGGCATCCTCGGCGCGATCGGCAAGCTCGGCGTGAAGCCCACGACCGTGGCGTTCGATATCGTGTCGGATGGCGCCGGCAAGAACGAAGCCTATCTGATGGCCGACGGCACGCTGTATTCGGTCGATCTCGCGACTGGCAAGGCAACCGAAGCCGCGAAGATTTCGGGCGTCACGGGCGACGTGACCGACATCGCGATCATGGGAATGTAAGCGAATGATGTAGGCGTCTTCTTCTCCCTCTCCCCGCTCTTGCGGGGAGAGGGTCGGGGTGAGGGGCTTCTTATTTATCTTGAAGAGAAATGTCGGCGTTTCTAGTGTCTCCTCAGAGGAGACGGCTATGCGTGGCGCGGATCATCATACGACCGAAATTGCAAGGCGGCTCCGCACAAATCAAACGCGTGCTGAAACCCTTCTTTG
>JANMAN010000769.1:0-4155 GCA_031359885.1 Tardiphaga sp.
AGCGCGCAAGCTAATCGTCCATGAAGACGCGCTGCTGGCACAAGCCCGCGCAGGTGATGCCCTCAAAGCGGGATGATTTCTCATGTCCGAGCGGGCAGCGCTCAGACCGCTACAAGAAATTCGTCAGCGTCAGTTTTGATAGCAGCGATGTCGTCTGGTACGACGCCGACAGCGCGTTTTGCAACGCGAGGATCTGCGACGCCACTTCGTCGGACGACACGTTCTCTGCCTGATCGACGATATCCTGCAACATCGACTTGGTCTGCGCTTGGCGCGACTTAACGTCGCCCGAGGTGACCTGGGCGGCGGCGAAGTCCGACTGGATGTCAGCTACGCTCTGCTGCCCGGTTTGCGACGTGAGAGCATTGGTGACGCGCTGGCTCAGCGCCGACACCTGCCCGCCTGCGTTGACGTCCGTCGGTGATGTCGCGACCGCCGCGAACGCTGCGATCGCTTTCAACTGATTGCGGATGCCGTCCTCGTTGGCGCGCGCGCCGTATTGCACCGTTACGGATTGATCGATCCGGGTCGTCGCCGTCGCCCGTGCCGATCCTGTGCCCGCCTCGCCGGTGTACCAGGCCACCGTGTTCGTGCTGGTGCCCGCGACCAGCGCCGTCGCCGACCCGAGCGGCGTGCCGCTGACGCGCTGCGGCGGCGAGCCGAAGAAATTGTCCGACGCTTCCAACGCGGACGCAGCGACCAACGAGGTGTTGGCCAGCGTGCCGATCGCGCCGGACACCGCCGTGTTGAGGCTGGCCGCCGTGGCGGCCGGCGTCGCACCGATGGCGAAGCTGCCGGCCGGCGTCGGCGTCGTAGTCGATGCCGTCAGCGATATGGTTTCCTGGGTGCCGTCCGGCAGATCGAAGGTGAAGCTAATCTTGTCGCCGGGGTTCGGATTGGTCGCGCCAAGAGCGACCGAGACCGCCGGCGGCGTGCCGGTCGGGCCGGTGACGGTCGCGCCGGTTAGCGTCGAGTTGATGCCGTTGAGCTTCAATCCGAACGGCGAGCCTGCGACATCCTCCGCAACCGAAACCGACGTCGTCGTCGGCTGCGTGACGCCGACGCGGCCCAATCCTGCCGTACCGAGATCGGCCTGACGACGCTCTGAAATCAAGGTCTTGAGACCAGCCGCAGTTCCTTTGCCATCGAGGATGTCGTCGGCGGATGCGACCGACGGCGTATCGATCGCGCTGCCGGAAAATACGTAGCGATCGCCGGCCTGCGTATTAAGGATGCCGAGCATCGACGACAATTGCGCCGTCGCTGTCTGCTGCGCCGTGGTCTGGCCGCTCGATCCGATCGACTGCGTGGCTTGGGCGGCGCTTTTTCTCACCTGCGTGCCGATGCTCACGATCGATTGCAACGCCGTGTTGGCGACGCCTATCGTGGTGTCGACCTTGGATTGAATGTCCGTGAAAGCATCGATGTTGGACAATTGCGACCGCGCCGCGATCGCGAATCCTTCGTTGACGCCCATGCCGGCATAGGTCGTGGATTTCTTGCCGGTGGTCAGCTGGGTGGACAGCGACGCCAGTTGATCCGTCAACCGGACCTGCGATTTGCCGAGGACGTTGTTGCCGATGGTTACGCCGGTGATCGCCATACGTTACGTCCTCAATTCACGGTTTGCAGCAGGCTGTTCATCATCTGCTGGACGATCGACATCACGCGTGCGTTGGCGGCATATGCATTCTGCAACGAGATCAGATTGGACATCTCGCCGTCGATGCTGACGCCCGACGTGGCTTGCATCTTCGATTGCAATGTCGAGACCACGACGTCCTGCCCTTCCTTGAGCTGCGTCGCGCTGCTGGCGGCATTGGCCTGCACCGTCAGGAATTGCTGCATGTAGCCGGTCAGCGTCGCCTTGAACGGCGCCGCCGTCGTGCCGAGGCCGGATGACGGCGCGTATTCGTAACGGTTGCTGGTCAGTTGCGTGTAGAGATAATCCGCGCGCGACGTGTCGCCCGCGGGCGTCGTGCTGCTGTACACCGAGAGTTTCGCGGGATCGGCGAGGAGAGCCGCGTTAACCGAAATGCGTCCGGCGAAACCGACCGCTTGCGATCCCTGCGCCGTAATCTTTCCGGAATAGACGCCGTTGCCGTCCGTGAACACCGGCAGCGCCACCGCGCCGGATGCGAGCGCCGTCGCTGTCGTGGTCGTGGCCGCCGCGTTGACCGTTGCCGTAGTGCTGGTGTTTAGCACGCGCAGCGTCGATCCCGCGGGATTGGAGAAGGTCAGCCCTGCCCCGCCCAATGCGGTGTTGAGCTGCGCCACGACCGACGCCATGCCGCCGGAAAAATCGATGCCGATCGTCTGCGTGTTCGCAGCCGCGCCGGCATTCGACAATGGTAACGCGCCCGTATCGTCGACCCGCACGATGCGAACTTGTTTCTGCGTATTGGTCGCGGTGTCGGTGTAGGTCAGGTTGATGCTGTTGCCGTTCAGAATGCCGGCGGTGTTGACATCGAAACCGGTCTGCGTGCCGACGGTGGCGGCTGTCCCCGCCGTCGTCGTATCCGACAGCGACGACGCCAACGCGGCGGCGAGTTGATCGACCTGGGCCTGCGCTTGCACCAGCGTCTGGTCGCGCAGCTTGATATCGGCGGCGAGTTTGCCCGACGAGATCGCGTTGGTCGCGATCATGTCGATCGTTCCGCCGTTCCCCAGATTGACCGTCAATGTGCCAGTGCCCGATTTGGTCGGATCGGCATTCCAGACGGCGTTTGCGTTCAGCGATCCCTGCCCGTTGAAACTCAAGGACGAGGCGATCGCGCCGTTCACCAGCGGCACGCCGGAATTGGTGTAGACCGACGTCTGGTTGGCGCCGTCCGTTGCGACGCGCACGTCCATCAATTGCGCAAGCTGGTTCACCGCCGTATCGCGCTGGTCCATCAGCGCCGCCGCAGCCGGATCGCTCGTCTTCAAGCTTTGCAGCCGCGTATTGATCTGCGCGATCTGCGACAGCGCGATGTTGGCGGTCGAAACCGAATCGGAAATGCTTTGTTCGGCGTTGGAGCGCAACGACTGGATGCCCGCAGACGTCGCGTTGAGAGATTGCGCGAATGATTGCGCCGATGAAATCACGCCGACCTGCGCGGACGCGCTGCCGGGGCTCGACGACAGCGTTTGCAACGCCGTGGTGAATTTGTTGAACGAAGCTTCGAGCGTTCCGTCGTTGCCCGGCGTGCCGTAGACCGATTGTAACTGGTTCAGCACGTTCGCCGTCTGGCTGGCATATGCACCGCCCGACGTTTCGGTCCGCAACTGGCTCTGGATGAATTTGTCGAGCTGGCGATCGACGCCGTCGACGCGCACGCCCGCACCGATGCCGCCGCTCGCGACGGTGGATTGTTGCGCGCTTTGCGCAACGTATCCCGGCGTCTGCGCATTGGCGACGTTCGACGAGACGATCGACATCGCGGCCTGGTTCGCGCGCAGGCCGGACATCGCGATGGTAAGGGCAGAACTCAAACCCATGATACGTGCTCGTCAGTCACAAAAAAATCAGCGCAGCACGTTCAGGAGATCCTGCACCATGCTGTTGGCCGTGGTGATGACCTTGGTGTTCGCCGAATAGGCCTGCTGCGTCACGATCAGCTTGGTGAATTCGTCGGCGATATCCGCGTTCGAGCCTTCCAGCGACGAGCCGCTGATCGTTCCCGACGCGCCGGCGATCGCGGAGCCCGACAATTCGGTTGCAGCGAATGCGCCGCCGTCGAGACCCTGCAGATAATTCGTGCCGTTGAAGTGCGACAACGTCACGGCCGCGAGATTGATGTTCTGGCCGTTCGAGAACGTGCCGACGACGAGGCCCGAATCGCTGATCGCGATCGATTGCAACTGGCCTGCCGCGTAGCCGTTCTGCGACACGTTGTTGATCGTCGCCGTGCCGCTGGTGCTGGCATATTGCGTGAGGCCGCCGGAGCCGAAATTGAGCGCGACGTCGCCGAGGTTTGTGGTGCCGACCGTCACGGCCGTCAGCGTGATCGATGCCGTTGTCGGGCTGGTCAGCTTGCCGTTGGCATCGAACGTGAAGTCGGTGCCTGCGTTCTGCCAGGCCGTCGCGGTGCCGGTGGCATTCGGGTTGGTTTGATAGAACAGATTCCAAGTGTCGGCATGGCCGCTGCCGAGCGCGGTGCTGTCGGTCTTGGC
>JANMAN010000781.1:0-9555 GCA_031359885.1 Tardiphaga sp.
CGCTGCTCGATCGCAGCGCCGGGTGGCTTTGGCGATTGCGGCCGGCGCTCGGTGTGCCGTGGACGCTGCTGCTGGAGCTGCCGTGGTTCGTCGCGATCTTCCTGCGCGCGGGCGATCAGTTCTTCGCGGATTCGCTCGGCGGCGACATGCTGAGCAAGCTCGCAGGCGGGCAGGAGTCGCACGGCGCGCCTCCGGGACTTTACTTCATTCTGTTCTGGGTGACGTTCTGGCCCGGCGCTGCGCTGGCCGGCATGGCCGCACCTGCGATCTGGCAGGCGCGGCGCGAGCCCGGCGCGCAATATCTCTTGGCGTGGGTGGTTCCGTCGTGGATCATCTTCGAGTTGGTGATGACCAAGCTGCCGCATTACGTGCTGCCGCTCTATCCGGCGATCGCGATCTTGATCGCAGGCGCGCTGGAGCGTCGCGTGCTGTCGCGCGGCTGGCTCGCGAAGGGCGCGGCGTGGTGGTTCGCGATTCCGGTATTGTTATCAGTCGCTGCGGTCGTCGCCGCGATCACGCTGACGCGGCAGCCGGTGTTTCTGGCCTGGCCGTTCATTGCGGCGGCTTTGATATTCGGGCTGTTCGCATGGTGGATGTATGACGACGCGCGCGCCGAGCGGTCGTTGCTCAACGGCATCGTTGCTTCGGTCTTCCTCAGCATGGCGCTGTACGGCGCGGTCGTGCCCGCGCTGACGCCGGTGTTTCCGAGCGTCGAATTGGCGCGCACGCTGCGCAACGTGCAATGCGTCGGGCCGCGCGCGGCATCGACGGGATTCCATGAACCGAGCCTCGTGTTCATGGCGGGCACCGATACGCTGCTCACCGATGCCTCCGGCGCGGCCGATTTTCTAGGGCAGGGCAGTTGCCGTTTCGCGCTGGTCGAGGCGCGGTCGGAGCGCGCCTTCGCGCAACGCGCGGAAGCGATCGGACTGCGCTACAACACGGCGGCGACGCGCATCGAAGGCTATAATTACTCTCAAGGCCGCGCGATTTCGATCGCGGTGTTCCGTTCCGAAGGCACGCAGTGACGGCGGCCCGGTCCGGCAACATGCCGCGCGGCTATCTCGCGGGGCTCTGTATCCTCTTGAAACAGTCGCTTGCGCAATTGGTGCGGCCGCCGTCGCATTCGCGGCGGGCGGAAGCCGGCCGCGCCACGGCGCGTCGCACGCTGGTTCTGGTGGCCATTGCCGCGGTCGGCATTGCCGGGCTGATGTTTTTGCTCGATGCGCGCGAGATCCGTTGGATGCCGCCGCGCGGCACGGCCGCGCTGTGGCCGCTGCGCATCCTGACGGATTTCGGCAAGGGCAATTTCGTGTTGCTGGCGTTGTTCGTTCTGATGATGACGATCCTGCTGGCCGCGCCGCGGTTGCGCGGCGTCGCCCATGCGACGCTGCTCGGGTTCGGCACGCGCGTGCAGTTCGTGTTTCTCGCGGTGCTGCTGCCGATCCTGACAGGCGAGGTCCTCAAAGGCGTCGTCGGCCGAGGCCGCCCGTTCGTCGGCGGCGGCGATCACGCGTTTTACTTTTCGCATTTCGCCTGGAGCGAGGCTTACGCGAGCTTCCCGTCCGGCCATGCAACCGCGTCCTGTGCTTTGGCGTTCGCGGTCTCCGCCTTGTGGCCGCGATTTCGCGGCGTGATGATCGCCTATGCGCTCGTCATCATCGGCACGCGGCTGGTGTTGTTGGCGCATCATCCGAGCGACGTGCTCGGCGGCGCGATCAACGGCGTGCTGGGCGCGATGATCGTGCGCTATTGGTTCGCCGCGCGGCGGCTCGCGTTCGTGATCCGCAACGACGGCGCGATCGTGCCGCGGCATGGGCCTTCGTTTTGGCAATTGTCCCATGCGTCGCGCCAGGTCATCGCGTAGCGAATTGGGGTTTCCGATTGGACGTGAGATGAGCGAGCAGCTTTCAACGCTTGATGCCGATACGCTCGGCGCGCCGCTGGTCGCCGTGTCCATCGTCGTGCCCGTGCGTAACGAAGAGGGCAACCTCGCGCCGCTCATCGCCGAGATCGCGGCGGCGCTCGGCGATCGCTGGCCGTATGAGATCATTTACGTCAATGACGGCTCGACCGACGGCACGGCTTCGACGCTGGGCGAATTGATGCGCGCGCGCGACAATCTGCGTCACATCAAGCACGCCGTCTCGTCGGGCCAATCGGCGGCAGTGCGGACCGGCGTGCGGGCCGCGCGCGGACAGATCGTCGCGACGCTCGATGGCGACGGCCAGAACAATCCTGTGTTTTTGCCGGACCTGATTGCGGCGATCGAGACCGGCGGCGGGCGTGTCGGCTTGGCCGCCGGCCAGCGCGTCGGCCGCAAGGATACCGAATTCAAACGCATGCAGTCGCGCATCGCCAATGCGGTCCGTAACGCGATCCTGAAGGACGGCACGCGCGACACCGGTTGCGGCATGAAGGCATTTCGGCGCGACGTGTTCTTGGCGATGCCGTATTTCGATGGTCTGCATCGGTTTCTTCCGGCGCTGGTGCGCCGCGAGGGCTACGACATCGCCTATGTCGATGTGATCGATCGGCCGCGCCATTCCGGCGTGTCGAATTACGGATTCTTCGACCGGCTCTGGATTGGCATCATGGACCTTATGGGTGTGTGGTGGCTGATCCGGCGCAAGCGCCCGACGCCGGCCGCAACCGAGATTGACGAGCGCCGCCGATCTGAAGTTCCTGCAGCTTTGCCGCAAGTTCATCAAGGAACTTCAGATCGATAAGCGGCGCTCGTATCCATAGATTTCGTAGTGCCCCTTTGTTTCCGAAGTTCGTAAAAGGATTGCTGCAAGATTTGACGAACTTCGGAAACGGGGCACGACATGTTAATTTCCTACGGACAGGCCCTCGGCGATTATCTGTTCGACGTGTTCGTCGCCAAATTCGATTTCTGGCTGGCGTTCGGGCTGGTCGCGCAATTGCTGTTCACTGCGCGGTTTCTCGTGCAGTGGATTTCGAGCGAGCGTGCCGGCAACAGCGTCGTGCCGATGTCGTTCTGGTTTTTCTCGATGGGCGGCGGGCTCATGACGCTGGTCTACGGCATCGTCAAGCGCGAGCCGGTGATCATCCTCGGGCAGTCGATGGCGACCGTGATCTACATTCGCAACATCATGCTGATTGTGAAGAACCGCGCGAGCGGTTCGACGACGCTGGAGAAATAGAGTTTGTCATTCCGGGGCTCGCGCGCATCTTTGCGCGAGAGAACCCGGAATCTCGTCCTGTTCCTCTTGAGGAGATTCCGGGTTCTCGTCCGGCAAGAGCCGCCCGAGCCCCGGAATGACGAAGCTACCCCAACGCCTTTCCAAAAGCCTCCAAGCCCTTTGCGAAATCGGCCTTGAGGTCGTCGATGTTCTCGAGCCCGATGTGCAGCCGCAATGTCGGCCCGCCCGGATTCCAATTCGTGGCGCTGCGATAGGTCGAACAATCGAACGGGATGACGAGGCTCTCGAAGCCGCCCCACGAATAACCCATACCGAACAGCGTCACGGTGTCGAGCAACGCATCGACGGCGCTCTGCGGCGCAGGCTTGAGCACGATGCTGAACAGCCCCGACGCGCCGGTGAAGTCGCGTTTCCAAATGGCGTGGCCGGGATCGTCGGGCAACGCCGGATGCATCACGCGCAGCACCTCCGGCCGAGTCTGGAGCCACTGCGCGAATTCGATCGCCGCGCGCTGGTGATGCGCGAGCCGCACCGCCATCGTGCGCAGGCCGCGGAGTGCCAGAAACACGTCGTCCGGTCCGCAGCAGACACCGAGCTGGCGGATGCCGTCCGCGATCAGCGGCCACGCGTCTGTATTCGCGGAGATGGTGCCGAACATGATGTCGGAATGGCCGCCGATATATTTGGTCGCGGCCTGGATCGAGATATCTACGCCCTGATCGAGCGAGCGATGATACAACGGCGTCGCCCAGGTGTTGTCGTCGATGACGAGGCAGCCATGGGCCTTCGCGACCTTGGCGATCGCCGGAATGTCCGGCATCTCGAGCGATTGCGAGCCGGGGGCCTCGACCATCACCGCGCGCGTGTTCGGCTTGATATGCGCAGCAATTCCGGCGCCGATCATCGGATCGAAATACTCGGTCGTGATGCCGTAGCGCTTTAGCAGGCCCTCGCAAAACAGCCGCGTCGGCCGATAGGCGTTGTCGCACACCAGCAAATGATCGCCGGCCTTGAGCACGGCGAGCAACGCCGTCGAGATCGCGGCGACGCCGGACGGCGCTAAACCGACGCCCGCGCAGTTCGGACCTTCCAGCGCCATTAATGCTTGCTGCAACGCCCGCGTCGTTGGCGTGCCGTGGCGACCGTATTGAAACTCGCCGCGATGGGCGTGCAGATCGTCCGCGGTCGGATACAGCACGGTCGAGCCACGCACGACCGGCGGATTGACGAAGCCCCACTGCGCTTTGGTATTGCGCCCGGCCGTCACCAGTTCGGTCTCGGTGTGGAGCTGCGTCGCGCCTTCGTGTGGTTTCGATGTCATCGCTCGCCTTGCGTCAAAGTGTTGGTCGGAAAGTCGGTCGCAGTAGCGGGATGCAGAAGGTTTCCGTCAACCCCTTGACCGCGAACATGATCCCGTCTGTGATGCTGGTCTGTCATCTGTCGCTGCATGTTGAGGGGCCTGCTGCGAATTCCGACCGACGCTGGGCGTCGCGGTGTACAGGTCTCCAACATGACGCCGGCATTCGCTTCGGTGCCTGATGCGTGCCTGAATGGGTATGCCTCTTGCATAACTCGAACTCAAAGTCCGCCCAATAGGGACATCGTCCCTTTGCGAAAGGTTATCTGATGAAACGCGTTTCTCTTGCTCTTACGGTCGCATTGGCGACAGGCGTCGTCGCAAATGGCGCGAGCGCGCAGACGCTCAAGACGGTGAAGGACCGCGGCATGTTGTCCTGCGGCGTCAGCCAGGGCCTGCCGGGCTTCTCCGCGCCGGACGACAAGGGCGCGTGGACCGGTATGGACGTCGATGTCTGCCGCGCTGTCGCGGCCGCCGTGTTCAACGATCCGAGCAAGGTCAAGTTCGTGCCGCTGTCCGCGAAGGACCGATTTACTGCGTTGCAGTCGGGCGAGATCGACGTGCTGTCGCGCAACACGACGTGGACGCTGTCGCGCGACACGTCGCTTGGCGTCAACTTCGCCGGCGTGGCTTATTACGACGGGCAGGGCTTCCTGGTCCGCAAATCGCTCAAGGTGAATTCCGCGCTGGAACTGAACAGCGCGTCGATCTGCGTGCAGACCGGCACCACCAACGAGCAGAACGTTGCCGATTACTTCAAGGGCAACAACATGAAGTACGAAGTGATCGCGTTCGGCACCGCCGACGAAACGGTCAAGGCCTATGAATCCGGCCGTTGCGACGTGTTCACATCGGACGTGTCGCAGCTTTATGCCGAGCGTCTCAAGGTCGCCAATCCCGCCGATCATGCGGTGCTGCCGGAAGTGATCTCGAAGGAGCCGCTCGGACCGCTGGTCCGTCACGGCGACGACCAGTGGCTCGACGTGGTGAAGTGGACATTGTTTGCGCTGGTCAATGCCGAAGAACTCGGCATCACGCAGAAGAACGTCGACGAGATGGCGAAATCCGACAAGCCGGAATTGAAGCGCGTGTTCGGCACCGACGGCAATCTCGGCGAAACGCTCGGCCTCACCAAGGATTGGGTGACGCGCATCGTCAAGGCCACCGGCAATTACGGCGAGGTGTTCGACCGTAACGTCGGGCCCGGGTCGAAACTCGGCATTGCGCGCGGTTTGAACCAACTGTGGAATAAAGGCGGCATTCAATACGCGCCGCCGATCCGCTAACGCAACCGGGCGCAGCGGCGATGTCCATCGAGGCACGATCACCCCCATCGCAGTTTGTCGCCAAACTGCGACGCGCCCTCGGCGGTCGCGCCGGCTGGAGCGGCTTCGCTTTGCAAATCCTGTTCGTAGCCGCCCTGATCTGGGTCGGCTACGAAATCGTCGCCAACGCTCGCGCCAACATTGCCTCGCAGCGGATCGCGACCGGCTTCGGCTTTCTCAACAACACGGCAGGCTTCGGCGTCAGCCAAGCGCTGATCGACTACAAAGAATCCGACACCTATACGCGGGTGTTCTTCGTCGGCCTCGCCAACACGCTGCTGGTCGCGGTCGTCGGTATCGTCTTCGCAACGATCATCGGTTTTCTGGTCGGCCTGGGGCGGCTGTCGCCAAACTGGCTTTTGGCGAAAATCGCCGGCGGCTATGTCGAACTCGTCCGTAACCTGCCGCTGCTGTTTCAAATTCTGTTCTGGTATCTCGCGGTGCTGGGCACGCTGCCGAACCCGAGACAAAGCGTATCGATCTTCGGCGGCGCGTTTTTATCCAACCGCGGCCTCGTGATTCCGAAGCCCATTCCGCATTCGGGCCTCGACGCTTTTTTGATCGCGCTCGTCGTCGCCGTCGTGATCGCCTTCGGCCTGCGCAGCTACGCGCGCAAGGCACTGTTCGACAGCGGTCGCGTGGTGACAGTGTGGCCTTGGGCGCTCGGTCTGATCATCGGATTGCCTGTGATCGCCGGGTTGATTTTCGGTGTGCCCGTCACCTTTGAAATTCCCGAACTCAAGGGCTTCAATTTCGCCGGCGGTTCGCGCGTGGTGCCGGAATTCGTCGCCCTGACGCTGGCGTTGTCGATTTACACGGCAGCCTTCATCGCGGAAATCGTCCGCGCGGGAATTCAATCGGTCCATAAAGGACAGATGGAGGCGGGGGCTTCGCTCGGCCTCTCACGCGGCGCGACGCTGCGGCTCGTCGTGGTGCCGCAAGCGCTGCGCGTGATCTTGCCGCCGTTGACCAACCAATATCTCAACCTCACCAAAAACTCGTCGCTCGCCGTCGCGATCGGCTATCCCGATCTGTTTTCCGTGTTTGCCGGCACCACGCTCAGCCAGACCGGTCAGGCGATCGAAATCATCGCGATCACGATGGGCGTCTATCTCGTGATCTCGTTGATCACGAGCGCCCTGATGAGTTTCTACGGGTGGCGGATCGGGCGGAGCATGGGCGCATGAGCGAGATGGCCGCCAGCAAAGGTATCCCGCCGTTCGTCGCGACAGACATGATCGCGGAGCGCGCCGCGCCGATCAAGACGACAGGCTTCGTCGGCTTCGTCCGCACGCAATTGTTGAACACGCCGGGCAACATCATCCTCACGGTGCTCGGCATTGCGTTGATCTATTTCACCGTCGTGCCGTCGATCAAATTCCTGCTGATCGACGCGGTGTGGAGCGGCACCGATCGCAACGCGTGTCTTGCCAAGGACGGCGTGACGGTCGGCGCGTGCTGGCCGTTCATCCAGGCAAAATTCTCGCAATTCGTCTACGGCTTCTACCCGGTCGAAGCGCGCTGGCGGGTCAATCTGACCTTCGTGATCGCGATCATACTGCTGGTGCCGTTGCTGATCCCGAAGCTGCCGGCCAAAGGCTTGAACGCCGGCTTGTTCTTCGTCGCTTTCCCGATCGTCGCGTTCTTCTTGCTGCATGGCGGCGGCTTCAAAGGCTTCGGCATTTCGTGGACCGAAGGCGCGCTCTCCAGCATCGCCAACGGCATCGTCAGCGGCGGCAACGGTCTCGCGCAGGCGACGACGCTGCCGGGTCTGTCGCAGATCATGTACGTGCTCGGCACCGGCATCAGCCTGGTCGGTTACGCGCTCGCGATCGTGCTGTATCCGCTGACGTTTCTGAAGACGCAGCTTCAAGGCTTCGGGCAGCCGGTCTGGGCGGATTTTGCCGCGACCGCGATCATCGTCTCCGCGATCATGTTTTTTCTCAGCGGCGGCTTCAAAAACGGCTGGCGCGCGCTGACCACTAGCCTGGCGATCTTCGCCGGCATCGGCGTCGTCATTGCCGTGATGGGGCTCGACAAGGGCGGACTGGCGGTCGTCGATACGCGGCTGTGGGGCGGGTTGCTCGTGACGCTCGTGGTGTCCGTGACAGGCATCGTCACGTCGATGCCTGTCGGCATCGCGCTCGCACTCGGGCGTCGCTCGACCATTCCGCTGATCCGCGTGTTCTCCGTCGCGTTCATCGAGTTCTGGCGCGGCGTGCCGCTGATCACCGTGTTGTTTTTCGCGACCTACATGCTGCCGCTGTTTCTGCCCGGCAATTTTACGGTCGACGGTCTGGTCCGCGTGCTGATCGGCATCGCGCTGTTTGCGGGTGCCTACAATGCCGAGGTCATTCGCGGCGGTCTCGCGGCGCTGTCGCGCGGCCAGAGCGAGGCAGCCAGCGCACTCGGGCTTTCGTACTGGAAGACGACCGGCCTCGTGGTGATGCCGCAAGCCTTGCGTCACGTCATTCCAGGTTTGGTCAATTCGTTCATCGCTCTGTTCAAGGACACCTCGCTGGTGTCGATCGTGGCGCTGTTCGATCTGCTCGGGCAGTTGCGCGCCTCGTTCGCCGATCCGGCATGGTCGACGCCGAACACTTTGTTCACCGGCTTTGCCTTCACCGGCATCGTTTACTTCGTCTTCTGTTTTGCGATGTCGCGTTATTCCCTGTTCGTCGAACGCCGCCTCAACGCCCACCGGCGGAGCTGAGACCCATCATGACCGCAACCGCGAATTCTCCCCAAAATTCTCCAGTCGTCTCGATCACCGGCCTCAACAAATGGTACGGCGACTTCCATGTGCTGCGCGACATCGGCATCGATGTCGCCAAGGGCGAGCGCATCGTGATCTGCGGGCCGTCGGGCTCGGGCAAATCGACGCTCATTCGTTGCATCAATGCGCTGGAGGAGTTTCAAGAAGGCGAGATCAATGTCGACGGCATCGAACTCGGGCCGAACCTGCGCCGCGTGGACGATGTTCGCCGCGAGGTCGGCATGGTGTTTCAAAGCTTCAATCTGTTTCCGCATCTGACGGTTCTGGAGAATTGCACGCTGGCGCCGATCTGGGTGCGCAACATTCCGAAAAAGGATGCCGAAGCGACTGCGATGAAATTTCTCGAGCGCGTGCGGATTCCGCATCAGGCCAACAAATTCCCCGGCCAGATGTCCGGCGGCCAGCAGCAGCGCGTCGCCATCGCGCGCGCGCTGACGATGAACCCGAAGGTAATGCTGTTCGACGAGCCGACCTCGGCGCTCGATCCGGAAATGGTGAAAGAGGTGCTCGACACCATGGTCGACCTTGCCGAAGAGGGCATGACGATGATGGTGGTGACGCACGAAATGGGCTTCGCCAAGCAGGTCGCCGACCGCGTCGTGTTCATGGATGCGGGGCAGATCATCGAGAGCAACACGCCGGAGAACTTCTTCTCCAATCCGCAGCACGAGCGGACGAAGTTGTTTCTGGGTCAGATTTTGCGGTGAGGCTTTTGCCGTCGTCATCCTGAGGTGCGTTTCATTGCAACGCTCTTGCGTTGAATGAAAAGCCTCGAAGGATGGTGTGTGGCATATCCTTCGAGGCTTGCCGCAAGTGCGGCGCCGACGACGAAGACGTCGCCGGACGCACCTCAGGATGACGCCGTGCCGGTTTCGCAGTCAGCCGTCATCACCCGGCAAGGGCTCTTCGCCCGCAGACCGGGTGAACCAG
>JANMAN010000805.1:0-9516 GCA_031359885.1 Tardiphaga sp.
TGCTCACACATCAACCCGGCTGCGGCCGTCGGCAGCGAACAGATGCAGCTTCTCGCGCGGCGCGGTGGCGCGGATGCGCTCACCGATCGCGGGCGCGATCTGGCCGGGTACGCGGACGATCACCTCGCCTGGCGGCAATTCGCCCGGTTTGGCGCTGACCTTCCCGGTGTCGCCATCACGTGTGCCATAGACGAACGTCTCCGGGCCGACGCGTTCGATCGCCTCGACGGTGAGATCGAGCGCAAACCCGCCAGCGTCGGCTTCAGCCGGCCCGATCGACAAATCTTCCGGCCGGATCCCGAGAATGCCGCCGGCTGTCGCCGCGCGACTGTCGCCGGAAAATTGCACGGCGATCTCCTGCGCGCTCATCGGCATCAAGTTCATCGGCGGTGCGCCGATGAACGAGGCCACGAACGTCGTCGCTGGCTTGCGGTAAATTTCAAGCGGATTGCCGATCTGCTCGACCATTCCGCCGTTCATCACGACCAAAATGTCCGCAAGCGTCATGGCTTCAAGTTGATCATGCGTGACGTAAATCGACGTGGTTTTTAGCCGGCGTTGAAGCTTGCGGATTTCGACGCGCATCGCAACGCGCAACTTGGCGTCGAGATTCGACAACGGCTCGTCGAACAAAAATACCTTCGGCTGCCGCACGATGGCGCGGCCCATTGCGACGCGCTGGCGCTGGCCGCCGGACAATTGCCGCGGCTTGCGCTCCAGCATCGTCGTGATTTCGAGAATCCGTGCGGCTTCCTGCACGCGGGTCTCCATTTCCGGCTTCGGCATGCCGCGATTGCGCAGGCCATAAGCCATGTTGTTGTAGACGGTCATATGCGGATAGAGCGCGTAGTTCTGGAACACCATCGCGATGTCGCGGTCGGCCGGCTCGATCTGATTCACGACGCGCCCGCCGATGTCGATCTCGCCGGAGCTGATCGTCTCGAGTCCCGCGACCATGCGCAGCAGCGTTGATTTTCCGCATCCCGACGGCCCGACCAACACGCAGAATTGGCCGTCGCCGACCTCGATGTCGATGCCCTTGATGGCTTCGAATCCGCCGGGATAGGTTTTTCGGACATTGCGGCGAGAGACGTTGGCCATTGTCGTTCTACTTTTCCGTCTCGTCCAGGCCGCGCACGAACAGGCGCTGCATGAAGATCACCACCGCAACCGGCGGCAGCATCGCCAGCACCGCCGTCGCCATCGCCAATTGCCATTCGGCCAGTTCGTCCGTCGTCACCAGCATCTTCTTGATGCCGGTGACGATCGTCTGCATCGAATCCTGCGTCGTGATCAGCAGCGGCCACAAATATTGATTCCAGCCATAGATGAATTGGATCACGAACAGCGCCGCGATCGTCGTCACCGACAGCGGCAGCAACGTATCCTTGAAGAATCGAAACGGTCCCGCGCCGTCGATCTTCGACGCCTCCAGCAATTCTTCCGGCACGGTCATGAAGAATTGCCGGAACAATAACGTGCCGGTGGCCGACGCGATCAACGGCAGGATCAGCCCGGCGTACGTGTCCAGCATCTTCAAATCGGCGACGACTTTGTAGGTCGGGTAAATGCGGACTTCGACCGGCAGCATCAGGGTGACGAAGATGATCCAGAACGCCGTCTTGCGAAACGGAAAGCGAAAGTAGACCACGGCGTAAGCCGACAGGATCGAGATGAAAATCTTGCCGACTGCGATGCCGAACGCCGAAATGAACGAGTTCATCAACATGCGCCCGACCGGCTCCGGGCTGGTGCGCGAGCCGCCGACGAACACGGCGCGGTAATAATTTTCCAGCGTGCGCGTGCCGGGCAACAAGGGCATGTTGCCGCTCACCACGGTTGCGGCATCGTGGGTCGAAGCGATGAACGCGAGATAGACCGGAAACGCGACGACGAACACGCCAAGCGTCAGGATCGCATAGGCGATGATGTCGTTCAGCGGGCGATGTTCAACCATTTGGCTCGACCATCAATGACTCTTTTCTTTGAGCATGATCTTGTCGGAACACCGCTTCACACGTTTCCGGACCATGCTCAGTACTGCACCTTGCGCTCGACATAGCGGAACTGGATTGCCGTCAGCGCGATCACGATCACCATGAGCACGACCGATTGGGCCGCCGAGCCGCCGAGATCGCCGCCGAGCCGCCCGTCCGCATAGACCTTGTAGACCATGGTCGTGGTCGACCCGGCCGGACCACCGCCGGTGACGGAATCGATGATGCCGAACGTGTCGAAAAATACGTAGACGATGTTGACCACCAGCAAGAAAAACATCGTCGGTGACAGCAGCGGAAAGGTGATGGTCCAGAACCGCCGCAGCGGTCCGGCGCCGTCGATCGCGCTGCTTCGAGCACGCTTTTCGGGATCGCCTGAAGGCCCGCAAGAAAGAACAAGAAGTTGTAGGCGATCTGTTTCCACACCGCCGCCATCACCACGAGGATCAGCGCATGGTTGCCGTTCAGCAGCGGATTCCAGTCGAAGTTCATCCAGCGCAGCGGCCGCGCCAACGTGCCAAGCGTCGGGTGAAACATGAAGATCCACAGCACGCCGGCAACCGCGGGCGCAACGGCATAGGGCCAGATCAGCAACGTTTTGTAAGCCGGCGCTGCCTTGAGGTTTTTGTCGGCCTGCGTCGCCAAGAGGAGCGCGATCCCGAGCGACAGCGCTGCGACCAGCGACGAGAACACAGCGGTCGTCAGCATCGACTTGTAGTATTCCGGCTGCGCGAACAGCGACGAATAATTCTCAAGCCCGATGAATTCGGACGTCAGCCCGAACGCGTCTTCGCGCAGGAACGACTGCCACACCGCCTGGCTCGCCGGCCAATAGAAAAACACAAACGTGATGACGAGCTGCGGAGTGAGCAGCAGATACGGCAGCAGCTTGTTGTTGAAGACGGCGGTTTTTTCCATGGTGCTTAACTCCCCTCCCCCCGCTCTTGGGGGGGGTTGGGGTCGGGGGGGGCGTGCGTTCCGATGGCTTCGGTGATGATGTGAAGAACGCCTTCGATACTCTTCAGCACATCATGATTCCAAAAGCGAAGGATGCGATAACCATGGTCGTTTAGATACATCGTGCGAATTTTATCTGATGCGCTCTCCGCATGCTGCCCCCCATCGACCTCCACAACGATCCGCGTCGAGTGACACGCGAAATCCGCGAAGTATGGACCTATCGTCGCCTGTCTGCGAAAATGAGCCGCTGACACATGTCGAAGATATTGCCAGAGCTTTCGCTCGGCATCCGTCGGGTTGTTCCGAAAATTGCGAGCACGCTCGACACGACGATCAGGCTTGCGAATTGCCGACATAGCCCCCCACCCCCGACCCCTCCCCACCAAGTGGGGGGAGGGGAGTAACGTCTCGCGTGCCGCAGCGCTGATGCTTACTTACTCACCGTCTTCTCGAACGTCCGCAGCATCGCGTTGCCGCGCGAGACGGCACTGTCGAGCGCCTCCTTGGCGGTCTTCTGTCCGGCCAGTGCCGACTCGATTTCCTCCGCCCAGATGTCCCGCATCTGCACCATGTTGCCGAAGCGAAGCCCGCGCGAATTTTCGGTCGGCTCCTTGTTGGTCAATTCCTTCAGCGGTGTCTCGAGGATCGGATTCTTCTCATAGAAGCCGTCCGTCTTGGTTTTTTCGTAAGCCGCCTTGGTGATCGGCAGATAGCCGCTCTCCTGATGCAGCTTGGCCTGACGGTTGGTATCGGAGAGGACCGAGAAGAACTTCGCGACGCCTTTGTATTCTTCGGGCTTCTTGCCGCCCATCACCCACAAGGACGCGCCGCCGATGATCGAATTTTGCGGTGCGCCGGCGGCATCCGGATAATACGGCATCGGCGCCGAGGTGAAGTCGAACTTCGCCGTGCCTTTAGCGGTCGCGTAATAGCCCGACGACGTCAGAAAGATCGCGCATTCGCCGGATCCGAAACGGCCTTCGCTGGCGCTGCCGCGCCCGGAATAATCGTAGGTCTTGTCCTTTTGCAGATCGACGAGGTTCTGCAGATGTTTGATTTGCAACGGCGTGTTGAATTTCAGCTCGGTGCCGAAACCGTCGAGCCCGTTGGCCTCGCTGCCGATCGGTACGTTATGCCAAGCCGAGAACTGCTCGATGTTCGCCCAGCTCGCCCATGCGTTCGAGAAACCGCACGTCGCATGCCCGGCCGCCTTCAGTTTTTTGGCGGCGTCGAAAACCTCCGGCCAAGTTTTCGGAATCTCGGCGACGCCAGCTTTCTTCAATTCGTCCTTGTTGATCCACATCACCATCGACGACGAGTTGAAGGGAAACGACAGCATCTCGCCTTTCGTCGTCGAGTAGTAGCCGGTAATCGCGGGCAGATAGGCCTTCGGATCGAACGGCTCGCCGGCGTCTTTCATCAATTGATAGACCGGCTTGATCGCGCCCTTGGCGCTCATCATCGTGGCGGTGCCGACTTCGAACACCTGAATGATGTGCGGCGCGTTGTTGGCGCGGAACGCGGCGATGCCGGCGTTCATCGTGTCGGGATAAGCGCCCTTGTAGGACGGCACGATCTTGTAGTCGGGCTGACTGGCGTTGAACTCTTCTGCGAGCTTGTTGACGATGTCGTTGTTGCCGCCCGTCATCGCATGCCACCACTGGATTTCTGTCGCGGCATGTGCGGTCGCGGAGAAGGCCACGGCACTGAGCATCGTGGAAGCAAAGCAAAGGCGTCGGATATTCATAAAAGTCCTCCCGGAAGCCGTCATCATCGTTTGCGCGCGTTAGCAGCACTGGATGACGTGCGCGTGACTGTATCGATCATGATGGTACGGAAGATGCGACAAGCAAGGAAGCAGGAAATTGGGAGGGGCCGGAGATAAGGGTAAGCTCCGCAACACCGCTCGTCCCCGCGTCAGCGGGGACCCAGTCTTGTCGGGATACCCGGTGACGCGGGTATGAGCGGATGGATTTTTGGCGCCTACCGCTTGCGCTCGGATCCACTTACGGTTCCCGCCGCCACGAGCGCGTCGATTTCAGACGGCGCATAACCGAAGCCTTCGAGAATCTCGGTCGCGTGCTCGCTGAATTTCGGCGGTACGTGGCGCAGGCTGGCCTTCGTGCGGTCGAACCGCACAGGCGATGCAACGCCCTTGTACCAGTCCTTCTCGATGATATCGCCGCGCGCGATCGTGTGCGGGTTGGCCAGCGCCTTGTCGACCGACTGCACCGGCCCGGCCGGCAGACCCGCTGCAAGCAGCCGCCGACACAACGGCTCGCTGTCGTGCTGGCTCAGGATCGCTTCGAGTTCGGCGCGCAGCGCATCGCGGTTGACGACGCGGTCCCGATTACGTGCGAAACGCGGATCGATGCCGAGTTCGGGCTTGCCGAGTTCCTTGCACAGCTTGCGGAAGGTGCCGTCATTGCCGACGCCCATGAAGATGTTGCCGTCGCGCGCCGCGAACACTGCGTAGGGATACAGATTTGGGTGCTCGTTCCCGGTCAGTGCCGGCGGTTTGCCGCCGTTCAAAAAGTAATTGGCGGTGTGCGGATGCATGATCGCCAAACCGGTCTCGTACAGCGTCGCTTCGACGAATTGTCCGAGGCCGGATTTCGCGCGCTCCGCCA
The DNA here is from genome assembly GCA_031359885.1 of Tardiphaga sp. Taxonomy (GTDB): domain Bacteria; phylum Pseudomonadota; class Alphaproteobacteria; order Rhizobiales; family Xanthobacteraceae; genus Tardiphaga. Next base: position 5,588 of record JANMAN010000805.1, read on the forward strand.
ACGCCATCAAAATGCCAACGCAAGCGTAGAGCCCGGTGGTCATATCGACGAGCGCGACGCCGACGCGGGTCGGGCCGCTCTCCGGCGATCCGGTCGAGGCCATGATGCCGACCATCGACTGGATGATGGCGTCGTAGCCGGGGTGGCCGCCATGCGGGCCGTCACCGCCGAAACCGGAGATGCGGCAATGCACGAGCTTCGGAAATTTCGCGCGGATCACGTCGTTGCCGATGCCCCATTTGTCGAGCGTACCCGGCTTGAAGTTCTCGATCAGCACGTCGGCCTCTTCGAGCATCTTCATCAACACGACCCGGCCGGCATCGGAGGCGAGGTCGAGCCCGATGGAGCGCTTGTTACGGTTGGTGCCGATGAAATAAGCCGCGTCGTCGTCGTGAAAGGGAGGACCCCAGTCGCGGGTCTCGTCGCCGGCCGGCGGCTCGACCTTGATGACGTCCGCGCCGTGGTCGGCAAGAATTTGCGTGCAATAGGGTCCGCCCAGCACGCGCGACAGATCGATCACGCGAAGGCCGGCAATAGCACCGAAGGGGGGGAGCGTTTCCGTTGTCATGGGATTCTTCTTGATGAGTTGCTGACGACTGTCGGCACATAGATCATCAGAAGCGCTTCTTCGCAAATGCGCGGCCCGACCCGGACTTCAAATACTTTTCAAACGCGACAGCCTGAGCATGATCGCTGAAAGCAATGTATGTCTTCAACCGCCACGGCCTGAATTTTGACGTATGCGGGACCTCGCCCGCGTTGTGCTTTGCCAAGCGCGCGCGAAGATCATCGGTGATACCCACATAGAAGTGCTCACCGTCCAGGCTTACGAGGATGTAAACGTACTTCATGGGCGAAGGCCCAAATTGATACCGCAATTTAGTTTGGATGAACTCGACCGGCCCGTCTACGCCTTACGGCCAAGGCCGTTAAAGCTTCGACGCGGCAGCCTTCGCTCGCTTCGCTCCATGAAAGCCGAGCGTGGCTTGCCGAGCCGTAGCTCGCGAAGCGAGCGAAGGCTGGTGGAGCCAGGCGGGATCGAACCGCCGACCTCTTGCATGCCATGCAAGCGCTCTCCCAGCTGAGCTATGGCCCCATAACTTATCAACTCGCGTCTCTGGCAACGCGAGCGTCTTCTACGCATGATCTTATCCGAAAATCGGAAGACCACTATTCGGGATCATGCCCGCGCGCGGCATCTCTGACCACGTTTCGTGGCGAACCTCAAGTGTCCTCGTCGCCGCCGACGTCGCCGATGATGTCGGTCACGTCGTCGTCGCCTTCTTCCTCGTCAGCGATAAAGGTCGAATCGTCGTCCTCGTCGTCGTCGATAGTGACGTCGTCTTCGATATCGTCTTCGGATTCGAGCACGGCGGCCTTCTTGCCGGAGTTCTCCTCGGCGTCGGCTTCCTCCAGGGGCACCAATTCCTCGGCATCGGCCACTTCCGGCGCTTCAGCCGAGGCCGCGGCAGAGGCGGCCGCCGCGCGTGCGGCAGCGTCGGCGCGGGTCCGCGGCGGAGGACTCGGCGCGATCGGGACGACGTCACCCGTATAGGGCGAGATGACCGGCGATTTGTTGAGGTCGTAGAATTTCTTGCCAGTCGTCGGGCAAATGCGTTTGGTGCCGAGTTCGGATTTTGCCACGTGTGGATCCTGGACTACTTGGAGACGACTTGAAAAACGGTGCTTCACTTGGCTAGTTGCCACGCTGGTGTCAATAGCGCATTGCCCCTGCAGGCATATGGCGTGACGCTGAAACCCCGTCATGCTACCTGCCGCCGCGCAAGACCATCATCTCGGAACACAATCTTGACCCAATCGAGCCCTCCCGGATCGCCGACGCCGATGCAGGCGCACAAAAGCCGGGCACTGACCGGACGCGTCCGCGTTCCCGGCGACAAATCGATCTCGCATCGCGCGCTGATCCTCGGCGCGTTGGCGGTCGGCGAGACCCGCATCACCGGCCTGCTCGAAGGGGAGGATGTCCTCAATACCGCCAAGGCGATGCGCGCACTCGGCGCGACCGTGACGCGGACCGGCGATTTCGCCTGGTCGGTCAAAGGCGTGGGCGTCGCCGGTTTCGCGCAACCGGCCGCGCCGCTCGATTTCGGCAATTCCGGCACCGGCTGCCGCCTTGTGATGGGCGCGGTCGCGGGCTGCCCGATCAGCGCGGTTTTCGACGGCGATGCAAGCCTGCGCACGCGGCCGATGCGGCGCGTGCTCGATCCGCTTGAGCTGATGGGTGCGCGAGTGGCGCTGCAAGGCGACGGCGGCCGCCTGCCGGTCACGCTACAGGGTGCGCGCGACCCTATCCCGATGGTTTACCGCACGCCGGTCGCCTCCGCACAGATCAAGTCCGCCGTGCTGCTCGCGGGCCTTGCCGCCCCCGGGACCACCGTCGTAATCGAGCGCGAGGCCAGCCGCGACCACACGGAGTTGATGCTGGCGCATTTCGGCGCCGAAATCGTCACCGAGCGCGACGGCATTCACGGCCGCCGCATTACGCTAACGGGCCAGCCGGAGCTGCGCGCCGCCGACGTGGTGGTCCCCGCCGATCCGTCCTCGGCGGCCTTCCCCATCGTGGCGGCGCTGGTGGTGCCGGGCTCCGACGTGACGCTGACCGATATCATGACCAATCCGCTGCGAACCGGGCTGTTCACGACGCTGCGCGAGATGGGCGCCTCGATCGAAGAAAATGACATTCGTGGCGACGCCGGCGAGCCGATGGCGACGTTCCGCGTCCGCGCCTCGCGCCTCAAGGGCGTCGAGGTCCCGCCGGAGCGTGCGCCGTCGATGATCGATGAATATCTCGTGCTGGCGGTTGCCGCAGCCTTCGCCGAAGGCACGACCGCGATGCGAGGCTTGCAGGAACTACGCGTGAAAGAGTCCGACCGGCTGGAGGCGACCGCGGCGATGCTGCGCGTCAACGGTGTCAACGTCGAAATTTCCGGCGACGATATGATCGTCCACGGGACCGGGCGGGTGCCCGGAGGCGGCACCGTCGCGACGCATATGGATCATCGCATCGCGATGTCCGCACTGGTGATGGGTCTCGCGTCGGACGCGCCGGTCGGCATCGACGATGCCAGCTTCATCGCAACGAGCTTTCCGGATTTCATTCCGATGATGCGCGGGCTGGGCGCGGAGTTGAGCTGACCGATGGCTACCGCTTTCGATCGCGACGCTTTGCTCGATGCGTTCGACAGGATTGGTCATGCCGCTGTTGCGGCAGGAACGCGGCTGCAAATTGCGGTCTATGGCGGCTCGGCTTTGATGCTGGCGAGCAATTTCCGCTTCGCCACCGAAGACGTCGATATCGCTGATATCGGCCATGATTGGCCGGACTGGCTCAAGACTGTCGTTGCCGACATCGCACGCGACAAAGGTTGGAGCGATGAGTGGCTGAATGATGCCGTGTCGTTTCACTTAAGCCCTCTGGCAGAGCAGGAAAGAGACCACCGTGCGTTCGGGACATTCCCCCGTCGAAGCGAGACTGTCGGCCTAACGGTCCTCATTCCGAGCGCGCACTATCTCCTGGCCATGAAGTTGAAATCTCTTCGGATTTCCGATTTCAAAAAGGGCGCTCTGGACATGACCGACACGGCGAACCTTCTTCGCGTGGTTGGAATTACGGATGTCGAAGAGGCCATCGCGGTGCTTGCCGAATTTTTTCCGCGGAGCGCGCTCGATGCCGACAAGCAACGTTTTGTGTTAAAACGCCTTCTCTCTCAGGATCACGCGAGCAATGCGCCCACATACCCTGGCGGAAGCGGCGACGAGGATTAGTTCTGGCGAGCCTCTTGAAAAGGCGCTGCCGGAATTTCTTGATACGTTTTATCTGGCGCATAACGCCACCAGTCGGGCCGCAATGTTGAACGACGAACCGCCGCCTGTCGGTTTGCGCGAAGACGCGTTGATGGGTGCCGTCG
>JANMAN010000008.1:0-1979 GCA_031359885.1 Tardiphaga sp.
CCTTCAACATCGCGCTCGAGCAGTTCCACAATGCCGTTGCCGACCGCAAGGCTGTGTTGGCGCTCGAATTGAGCCAACAAGACGTCGGTTCCGCCCCGAATGGACCGAACCAGCCGGCGTCGCCCCAGAATTGGGGTCCGCGCCCGCAGGTCGCCTGATTCGACCTATCGATTCGGCAGATATTCGGAAATCCATTGTTTTTCGGCGATTTTCGATTATATTGCGACGCAACGCGCCCGAGTGCCCGGCCCTTTTCGGCCGGGTTTGCTTTTAACGATGACCCAGCGCGTTTTCAGATGATGCGGAGATGGCGGCGCGCTGACGCGCGGCCTTTCGTGCGTCGTCGTGTCCGCAAGGCGCTACTCGCAAATTGGGCATCCAGGCCGCCAACTTTAGAAGAAGACCTATGAACCTTCGCAACATCGCCATCATCGCCCACGTTGACCACGGCAAAACGACGCTCGTGGACAAGCTGCTGCAGCAATCCGGCACCTATCGCGACAACCAGCGCCAGGTTGAGCGCGCGATGGATTCCAACGACATCGAAAAAGAGCGCGGCATCACCATTCTCGCCAAGTGCACCTCGGTGCATTGGGAGGATGTCCAGATCAACATCGTCGATACGCCGGGCCATGCCGATTTCGGCGGCGAGGTCGAGCGCATCCTGTCGATGGTCGACGGCGTGATCGTGCTCGTCGATGCTGCGGAGGGCCCGATGCCGCAGACCAAATTCGTGGTCGGTAAAGCGCTGAAGCTCGGCCTTCGCCCGATCGTCGCGATCAACAAGGTCGATCGTCAGGACGCCCGTATCACCGAAGTCGTCAACGAGGTGTTCGACCTGTTCGCCGCGCTCGACGCGACCGACGACCAGCTCGACTTCCCGATCCTTTACGGATCAGGCCGCAACGGCTGGATGGCGAGCGAGCCGGATGCGTCGCACGACGTCGGCATGCGCCCGCTGTTCGATCTCGTCATCAAACACGTACCGCCGCCGGTCGTCGAGGAAGGCCCGTTCCGCATGCTCGGGACCATCCTTGAAGCCAACCCCTATTTGGGCCGCATCATCACCGGGCGTATCTCGTCCGGTTCGGTCAAGCCGAACCAGTCGGTTAAGGTGTTGTCGCGTGACGGCAAGACCGTCGAGACCGGGCGCATCACCAAGATTCTGGCTTTTCGTGGTCTTGAACGCCAGCCGGTCGAACTCGCCGAAGCCGGCGACATCGTCGCCATCGCCGGCCTGCCCAAGGGCACTGTCGCCGACACTTTCTGCGATCTCTCGGTCGAAATTCCGATCCAGGCGCAGGCGATCGATCCGCCGACCGTGTCGATGTCGTTCATCGTCAACAACTCGCCACTTGCCGGCACCGAAGGCGACAAGGTCACCAGCCGCTTGATTCGCGATCGTCTGTTGCGCGAAGCCGAAGGCAACGTCGCGCTCAAGGTCGTGGAATCTGCCGACCGTGATTCGATGGAAGTGTCCGGTCGCGGCGAATTGCAGCTCGCGATTTTGATCGAGAACATGCGCCGCGAAGGCTTCGAACTCAGCGTGTCGCGTCCGCGCGTCGTGTTGACCAAGGATGAGGACGGCAACGTTCTCGAGCCGATCGAAGAAGTCGTGGTCGACGTGGATGAAGACTTCTCCGGCGTGGTCGTTCAGAAAATGAGCGAACGCAAAGCCGAGATGATCGAGATGCGTCCGTCCGGCGGCAACCGTCTGCGACTGGTGTTCTACGCACCGACGCGCGGCCTGATCGGCTATCAGGGCGAGTTGATGACCGACACCAAAGGCACGGCGATCATGAACCGCCTGTTCCATGCCTACTTGCCTTACAAGGGCGAGATCGCCGGCCGTCGCAACGGCGTGCTGATTTCGAACGACGCGGGCGAAGCTGTCGCCTATGCGATGTTCAAGCTGGAAGATCGCGGCCCGATGATGATCGAGCCCGGCTGGAAGGTCTACAAGGGCATGATCGTCGGCG
>JANMAN010000027.1:0-1754 GCA_031359885.1 Tardiphaga sp.
AAAACTTGCCGGTCTGATTGATGTGCCAGATGGTCTTGTCGGAAATCCAACCCTCGGGCAGGGCTTTGCGCACATACGGCTCGACGTAATCGCGCACCTGCTGCGACGACATGTCCTCGATCAGATGCTGATGCGAGACGACGATCTCGCGCACGCCGACCGGCTTGCCGTTCTCGTATTGCACGGTCACTTGGCTCTTGGAGTCGGGGCCAAGCACCTGTTCGGTGCCGGCGTGACGGGCTTCCGAAATCAAGCGCAGCATCTTGTGCGCGTAGAAAATCGGAGCAGGCATCAGCTCCGGCGTCTCGTTGGTGGCGTAACCGAACATGATGCCTTGATCGCCCGCGCCCTCCTCCTTGTTGATGCCGGGCTGCATCGCATCGACGCCCTGCGCGATGTCGGCGGATTGCGGATGCAGCAGGATCTGGATGTCGGCGGTCTTCCAGTGAAAACCATCCTGCTCGTAGCCGATGTCCTTAATCGCCTCGCGCACGACGTGCTCGATGTGGTCGTTCGTCACCGACGAGGGGCCGCGCGTCTCGCCGGCAATCACGACCTTGTTGGTGGTCGCAAGCGTTTCGCAGGCGGCGCGGATCGCCCAGGGGTCGATGCCCGCCTTCGGGCCTTCGCGAAAGAACAGATCGACGATCTCGTCGGAGATGCGGTCGCAGACCTTGTCCGGATGGCCTTCGGAAACCGATTCACTCGTGAACAAATAGGACGCGCGCATCAATCAACCTTTTCCGCCCAAAATGGCGGCCTTTCATATGTCTGTCTTTCGGGACGAATTAAGCGTGTTCTGCACCGTCAGTCGCGGCGGCGCGAGATGATGTAGGATTCATCGTTAAACCAAAGCCCATTGTGCCGGCGCAGGACCTCGCGCGTGGCATCCAGATAACGGCCGCTTTCTGTGACTTCGGTCAAACGGTCGTCCTCGATTTGGGCGACGTAAACCGCCGCGTTCCACGCTGCAAAAGCCGTCGACGTTCCGATCGATCCGGTCACCTCATTCGGCAAAGCCTCCATGGCGTAGCGAAAAATCGACCTCTGATCGGAATAGGCATTGAAGTTCAGATCGCGCCCGGCAGAGCCCAGCTCGTATTTCACTGCGCGCAATAGCTCATGCCGGCTCACGGCGAAAGGGTTTTCTTTGGGCCAGACCGCCTGAACGATCTCCATGCCGGGGTCTTGCCCATGCGAATGGATCCCGATCAGCCGACCGCCCGCGCGAAGTGCTCGCGCTAAAGGTGCAATAATTCGCTTTGCACGGAAATTGACCGACGACTTGGCGCGATAGGGTTGCGACGCGATGATGAGATCGAAATTAGACTCGGTGCGGCCGGCGCGGGGGATGATCGAGTCCAATAGAAACCGATGATCCTCGCGATAGACGACCAGCGCCACCGGCCGCTCATAAGTCGGCATGCCCGATCGCGGATTGATGCTGGCGCGCCAGTTATCCTCAAGAAACGGATTGAGCCCTGCGATCTGAGTTTCGAACTCGCCCGACGACGCGCCGCGCAGTGGCACCTCGTGCCAGATCATGGCAGCCGCGGCAGCGGGGGACGCGGGCGTGAGCGTCGGCGCTTCGGCGTAATGCATGTTGGTCAGCACGAAGACGGTCGCGGGGGGACTCGCGCCGAACTCCGACCCCCAGACGTTCAACGCGATCGGCACGTTCTACTGGAAAGCGGTCTACGCGGGCGACGCCGACAACAACGGCGCGAGCAGCGCCTGCGTCGCGCTTGCCGTCG
>JANMAN010000006.1:0-1518 GCA_031359885.1 Tardiphaga sp.
CTAGCGGCGGGGCTATCGCGCGGCGCGCGCATGAGTGTCGCGGCGGCGTTTGGCTGCACCATCGGCATCGTTCCGCACATGGCGGCGGCGATCATGGGACTGGCGGCGCTGCTCCACACCAGTGCGCTGGCGTTTCAAACCTTGAAGTATCTCGGCGTCGCTTATCTCATCTACATGGCCTGGGCGACGCTGAGAGAAACCAGCGTCCTGCGCGTCGAGAAAACCGTCGATGTCCGCTCGACGCGTCGGGTTTTATTGACCGGCATTCTCGTCAACATTCTCAACCCGAAACTGTCGATTTTCTTCCTGGCGTTCCTACCGCAATTCGTCAGTTCTGAAAACGGTGGCGCGCTACTGCACATGCTAACGCTGAGCGGCGTGTTCATGCTGATGACGTTCGCGGTCTTCGTCCTCTACGGCCTGTTCGCCGCTTCGGTCCGAGACCGCATCATCTCGCGGCCGCAGGTGCTGGTCTGGATGCGGCGCACTTTCGCGGTCGCCTTTGTCGGGCTCGGCGCCAAGCTTGCTTGGTCGGAACGTTAGGCCGACCTAACTACGTCCGATTCCTGATCTCGTTGAGCAGGAAGTTACCGATCCGCTTGCCACGGTTGCGCAGAACTTTCAGCGGCCCCTGATCGACGAAATACGTCAGAAGAATACTGTCGCGGGTCTTCACGCCGTTATGGACCGGGTCGGCCGAGTGCCAGGTGTCGGTCCCGACCGCAAAGGCATAGCCGGAATTCGGCGCGAACTTCATCTGCGCGGCCTTCGGCATGCTGCCGTCAGGCAGGATGTCGTGGAAGATCGTGCCGATGTCGGTATTGGCGTCGTCGCGCGGCAGATAGAGCTGCACGGTGATGCCCTTCCAACGCGTATCGGTGTGCGGCGTGATCCGGTAGCCCGGAATGTCACGAGTCAGGATCGGAATCGGAAACATCCCGACCGAGGCGAAATCCTTGCCGAAACGCTTTTCCAGCGCGGGAGCGAGCTTGCGGCGGAACGCGTTCTTGACCGGCTCGGACCGCAGCACCGCGCCGACCGAGCGCCAAACGTCGAGTTTGTGCGGCGGCAGATGGCGGATGTATTCCGGGAACAGATCGATCTTGACGCGGGTGTGGGTGCCGTCCGCGAGGTCGAGGCCTTTGCTGCGGCCGCTCATCGGCCGATATTCCCGCGCCTCCGGCATGGCGTCGAGCATCTTTGCGTAGACATGCGGAGGAAAGATGTTGCCGAGCTCGAGATGGTAAAACGGCGTCTCGTCAACCTTTGCGCCGGGGGCTGTTCAGGTGTCAATTCCAACCGTTCGATCCGTCTCGCCGCCATAGGCGGTCCAACCTCAGGAGGCATCCATGTTGCTCATCCGCGAAGTCATGTACTGCAAGCCGGGCAAGGTGCGCCCGATGGTGGAGAAGTTCCTCGCGATGTCCAAGCTCAACGAGAAGTTGGGAATGGGACAGATGCGAGTCATGACGGACTTCTGCGCCGAGCGCTATTGGACGATCGTATCCGAGTTCGACG
>JANMAN010000050.1:0-3231 GCA_031359885.1 Tardiphaga sp.
CCTACCGTATCTATTTCGGGAGGCTCGAACAGCAAATCGTCATTCTGCTATGCGGCGGCAACAAGAAAACGCAACGCGGGGATATCGCGACTGCGAAACTTCTTTTTTCGGACTGGACGGAAAACGATGGCTAAGACCGCAACCTATGACTCGGCTGAGTTTCTCGATTCGCCGGAAGCGCTTCAATTTTACCTCGAAGAGGCCATGGAAAGCGGCGATAGCGGTTTGATCGCGCACGCCATCGGCGTTGCAGCTCGCGCGAAGGGAATGTCCGACGTCGCTCGCAGATCGCGTCGCTCTCGAGAAAGCCTCTATCGATCCCTGTCCGCCAGCGGCAAGCCTGAGTTCGGCACCGTACTCGATGTGCTGAAAGCGCTCGGTCTGCGGCTTTCGATCACGGCAGACAAACCACCAAAAAGTGCGCGAAAGAAACCGAAGGCGGCGTAAATTTCAGGCTGCCCGGCCCCAACCGACATGGCGTCATCCCCGCCAAGTCGGGAAACAGTACGCCCATCACGCGAGTTCTAAGACCATCACGAGGCTCGCGGACTACTGGGTCACCCGGTCGGCGCGAGGCTGCGACGAAGACGTCGCAGTCTCGCTTGCCGGGTGATGACCGGCGGGGGTCAATCCGGAAGAAGCATTCCCAAACGCAAAACGCCGGAGCGGTTTTCGCTCCGGCGTTTCGCACGTCGGTCAGCGCGGATTACGCTGCGTTGTAGCCTGCGATGGCCTTGACCTCGAGATATTCCTCGAGACCGAACTTGCCCCATTCGCGACCGTTGCCGGACTGCTTGTAGCCGCCGAACGGCGCGGTGCGATCGTTCGGCACGCCCTGCAGATTGACGTTGCCGGCACGAATTTGACGACCGACTTTGCGCGCGCGCTCCACCGTGCCGGCGGAGACGTATCCCGCCAGACCATAGGGCGTGTCGTTGGCGAGTTCGACCGCCTCGGCCTCGTCCTTGAAGCCCATGATCGCAAGCACGGGCCCGAAGATTTCTTCGCGCGCGATGGTCATGTCCTTGGTGACGTCGGCGAAGATCGTCGGGCGCACATAGAAGCCCTTGTTGACGCCCTCCGGCAGACCCGGACCGCCCGCCACCAGCGTAGCGCCTTCCTCGACGCCCTTCTGGATCAGCGCCTGGATTTTGTCCCACTGGATGCGATTGACGACCGGACCGATCGTGGTGCCTTCGGCGCGCGGATCGCCTGCCTTGGTCTTGTCGGCGACACCCTTGGCGATGGCGGCGACTTCTTTCATCTTCGCCAGCGGCACGATCATGCGCGACGGCGCGTTGCACGATTGGCCGGAATTGACGAACATATGCGCGACGCCGCCGGTGACGGCCTTGGTGAAATCCGCATCGTCGAGGATGACGTTCGGCGACTTGCCGCCCAACTCCTGGCTGACGCGCTTGACGGTATTCGCGGCACGCTTGGCGACGTCGATGCCGGCGCGGGTCGAGCCGGTGAACGAGATCATGTCGATGTCGGGATGTTCGCTCATGGCGACGCCGACATCCGGACCAAGGCCGTTGACGAGGTTAAACACGCCCTTGGGCACGCCGGCCTCATGCAGGATTTCCGCGAAAATCAAAGCCGAGGTCGGGGTGTATTCCGACGGCTTCAAGATCATCGTGCAACCGGCGGCGATGGCGGGCGCGACTTTGCAGGCGATCTGGTTCAGCGGCCAATTCCACGGCGTGATCATGCCGATGACGCCGAGCGGCTCGCGCACGACCGTCGCACCGGGCAACTGCTCCTCGAACTGGTAGGTCTTCAACACGTCGAGCGTGGAGGCGAGATGCCCCAGGCCCGCGCCGGCCTGCATCTTCTCCGCCATCGGCAACGGCGCGCCCATCTCGTCGGACACGGCGGCACCGATATCCTTCATGCGAGTCTTGTAGACCGCGATGATTTTCTCCAGCAGCGCGACGCGTTCCTCGCGCGTTGTCAGCGAGAATGTTTCGAACGCCTTTTTTGCCGCAGCGACGGCTTTGTCCACGTCGGCTTTCGATCCGATCGCGATCTCGTACAGCACGTCTTCGTTCGCCGGATTGACGACGGGGTGGGTTTTCTTGACAGCGGGATCGACCCACGCGCCGTCGATATAAAACTGCATACGGTTGACCATCGGAGACCTCTTTCAAAAGCGGATAGACGCTGGAAACGGCGAAGCGGCCGGCGAGCATCCTCGCCCCATCGCTCCGAAAAAATCGAGACCCGCCAGATGCGGGCGTCGCCATTGCAGCGACGGCGCATATAAAATCACGCGGGTGGCAAGAGCAAGGCTGCTGGTTCGGTCGAGAAAGTCGAATGAAAGCGCAACGGCACGGCACGTTATGTCGACGCGTTTTTGTTGCGACGCACCAAACCGGCCATAAGTATTAGGACGATCATCGGCGATTGTTCGCAACCTCCGTCGTCTGGCGTCGTTTGACCTGACGAGCAATTGTTTTTTAGCGCTCGCATGTGACATTTCACTAACCACCATTCAGAGCTTGGATCGTTTTCGATGAAGGAATCTGCCAAGCAAACCGAACAGCGCCGGCTCGACGCGCTGAACAATTACAACATCCTCGATTCGGGAAGCGAACAGGGCTTCAACGACGTCGTCATGTTGGCGCGCGAGGTCTGCGCGACGCCGATGGCGCTGGTCAGTCTCGTTGCCTCCGATCGTCAATGGTTCAAGGCGGTCGCGGGACTGGACATCTCGGAGACGCCGATCGAGCAATCGGTCTGCGCCCATGCGTTGCGCCAATCCGAAACGCTGATCATTCCGGACCTGACGAAAGACCCGCGCACCGCCGCCAACCCTCTGGTGACGGGTCCGCCGCACATCCGCTTTTACGCAGGGGCGATCCTGCGATCGGACTCCGGCGTGCCGGTCGGCACCGTCTGCGTCATCGATCTCGAAGCGCGCCCGGATGGTCTCACGCCGAATCAAAAAGCAGGCCTCGAAGCGTTGGCGCGGCAGGTGATGATGCTGATGGAGGCGCGGCGCAAGCTGATGATCGTCCACAGCACGGTCGCCGAACAGCGCCTGAAAAATTTTCAGACCAACGCACGCGCGATGGAAAGCGAACGGCTCAGCGAATTGCTGCACGTCAACGAGACCCGGCTCAGGCTGGCGCAGGAAGCGGGCAAGATCGGCAGCTTCGAGATCGATATCGCGACCGACGAGATGACCGTGACCGATCAGTTCTGTCACATTTACGGAATCGCGCC
>JANMAN010000071.1:0-4518 GCA_031359885.1 Tardiphaga sp.
GAGAATGGCCATGAGGTCTATGCCGCGCAGGATACGTTTCGCGAGGTCGCCAAGGCGCTTGAGACCAAATTCGGCGAAGCACGCAAGGCGCAACTGACCTGGAAGCCGCAGAACACGATCGCGGTGGACGACGAGACCGGCGAGAAGCTCTTCAAGCTGATCGACCTGCTGAACGAGCACGACGACGTGCAGAACGTGTATGCCAATTTTGAAGTATCCGATGCGCTGGTCGCGAAGATGGGCGGGTAGGGTCACCCGTCATTGCGAGGAGCTTTCGGTTCTCGCTTGCGGGAAACGAAAGCGACGAAGCAATCCAGGCTTGCTTTGTTGTTTCTGGATTGCTTCGCGTCGCGATCCAGATGGCAGGCCATCGGGATCGCTTGCTCGCAATGACGGCGGCCCCGTGATCGGGCCCGCCGTTTTCTCCTTGACGCCTTCGCCGCGAAGGCTCATTTGACCCGCGAGCGACGCGTGGGTTTGCATCCGCGCCGCACGATTGGATCCCCATCATTATGCCAAGCGACAGTCCCATATCCTGGCCGGCAATCGCCGTGGTCTGAGCGCTCTGGGCTCGCCGACCGCAGCGAAAGCTGGCGGATCGATCAGGTGAGCCATGACGGATATCCGCACCGCGCCGGACGGCACTCTCGACATGGCTGCGCTGGTCGCGCGGCTGAATGCCGAACACGTCGCCGATAATGTCGAAGTCATCAACCAACTGACGCCGGAGGAGGCCGCCGCGCTTCTGGTGCTGCTGCCGCACGACACCGTCGTGCAAATCCTCGACAAGCCCGAACTGGATTTCGGGGCCGAGATCATCGAGGCGCTGCCGCGCGATGTCGCTGCGACCTATCTGGCCGGCATGTCGTCCGACATGGCGGCCGATCTGGTGCAATTGCTCGACGAGCCGAAGCGCCTCGATTTGATGGCGGCGCTCGATGTCGCGTCGCGCAACACCATCGCCGGGCTGCTCGCATTTCCGGACAACACCGCCGGCGCGATGATGACCACTGAGTTCGTTAGTGTGCCCGGCGACTGGACCGTCGCGCAGACCATGCAGCACATCCGCCAGGTCGAGCGGACGCGCGAGACCGTCTACGCGATCTATGTGCTGGAGCCGGTCGCGCGGCGGTTGATCGGCGCGGTGACGCTGCGCCGTCTGATCGCCGGCGAGCCCGACGCCAACATCATGACGGTGGCGGCCGTGAGCGCGCCGATCACGACGTCGCCGCTTGTCGATCGCGAGGACGTCGCACGTCTCATCACGAAATACGATCTGCTCGCGGTGCCGGTGCTCGACAAATCCGGCCACGTGCTCGGCATCGTCACGGTGGACGACATCATCGACGCGATCATCGAGGAGAACACCGAAGACGTGCAGAAGTTCGGCGGCATGGCGGCGACGGACGAGCCCTATATGCAGCTTGGCATGGGCGCGATGCTGAAGAAGCGCGGCGGCTGGCTCGGGCTTTTGTTTCTGTCGGAGATGCTGACCGCGAGCGTCATGCAGCACTACGAAGGCGCGCTCGAAAAGGCGATCGTACTGACGCTGTTCATCCCGCTGATCATGAGTTCCGGCGGCAATTCCGGCTCGCAGGCGACATCGCTATTGATCCGGGCGCTGGCGTTGCGCGAGGTCAAGCTCGGCGACTGGTGGCGCGTGGCGATCCGGGAATTGCCGACCGGCATGATCCTGGGGGCCGCGCTCGGCGTCATCGGTTTCGGACGCGTCGTGATTTGGCAAAAGTTCGGCTTCTACGATTACGGCGAGCACTGGATGCTGGTCGGCGCGACGGTGGCCGGCGCGCTGATCGGCGTCGTCACCTTCGGCTCGGTGGTGGGCTCGATGCTGCCGTTCATCCTGCAACGGGTCGGCTTCGACCCGGCCAGCGCGTCGGCGCCGTTCGTCGCCACGCTGGTCGACGTCACCGGACTGATGATCTATTTCAGCGTCGCGGTGCTGTTCCTGCGCGGGACGCTGTTGTGAGTTTGCAGTAGCATGCGCGCATGGCAACCAGCGCGATTCGCATTCTCGGCATCGATCCCGGCCTCCGCCGCACCGGATGGGGCGTGATCGAGAGCGACGGCAACCGGCTGGTCTATCTCGGCTGCGGATCGGTCGAGACATCCGAGACGATGCCGCTGGCGTCGCGGCTGCTGGCGATCCATCACGGGCTTGCCAAGGTGTTGGCCGACTTCGTGCCGGCCGAGGCGGCGGTCGAGCAGACCTTCGTCAACAAGGACGGCGTCGCGACGCTCAAACTCGGGCAGGCGCGCGGCGTCGCGATGCTGGCACCGGCATTGGCGGGATTGGCGGTCGCGGAATATGCGCCCAATCAAGTGAAGAAGACCGTGGTCGGCGCGGGCCATGCCGACAAGGCGCAAATTCAAATGATGATCAAGATCTTGCTGCCGAAGGCAGCGCCGACGTCGGCGGATGCGGCCGACGCGCTCGCCATCGCCATCACCCACGCGCATCATCGCCAGAGCGCGGCGCTGAAGTTGAAAGTGGTGGGCGGATGGTGAGCTTGGTCATGAGAGACGATATCCCTCGCCACGCACGCAGCCTGCTCTCTCCCCCCTTGTGGGGGAGAGGTGGAGAGGGGGGTATAATCAGATTCATACCTCGTTCGTTACCCCCCTCCCTAACCCTCTCCCACAAAAGGGCGTTCACGCCCGTCTTTCGACGGGCTATGGGGGGAGGGAACGATGAACATGTCGGCGGTCCTCCAGTGTTGGCTGCGGCCTACTCATGATCGGCAAACTCAAAGGCATCATCGATTCCTACGGCGAGGATTACGTCATCCTCGACGTGCAGGGCGTGGGCTATCAGGTGCACTGCGCGTCGCGCACGTTGCAGGCGCTGCCGCAGGCCGGCGAGGCCGCTATGCTGTCGATCGAGACCTATGTGCGCGAGGACCAGATCAGGCTGTTCGGCTTTCGCAGCGACATGGAGCGCGAATGGTTTCGGCTGTTGCAGACCGTGCAGGGCGTCGGCGCGAAGGTCGCACTTGCGGTGTTGAGCACGCTGCCGCCTGCCGATCTCGCCAATGCGATTGCGCTGCGCGACAAGGCCGCGATTTCGCGCACGCCCGGCGTTGGTGCGAAGGTCGCCGAGCGCATCGTGTCCGAGCTGAAAGATAAAGCACCGGCCTTCGCGAGCGTCGATCCGGTGATCGCGCAGCTCGCGGGCTCGATCGACGATCGAAGCGCACCGCGCCCCGTCAGCGACGCGATCTCCGCGCTCGTCAATCTCGGCTACGGCGTGCCGCAGGCCTCCGCTGCTATCGCGGCGGCCTCGCGCAGCGCCGGCGAAGCTGCTGAAACGGCTCAACTCATCAGGCTGGGCCTGAAGGAGCTGGCGCGGTGACAACGCCCTCCCGCATCGTCACGCCCGAGCGACGCGCCGACGACATCGGCGATACGTCGTTGCGTCCGCAAACCCTCTCGGAGTTCGTCGGCCAGCAGCAGGCGCGTGCCAATTTGCAAATCTTCATCGACGCCGCCCGCAAGCGCAAAGAGGCGCTCGACCATGTGTTGTTCGTCGGCCCACCGGGCCTGGGCAAGACGACGCTGGCGCAGATCGTCGCGCGCGAACTCGGCGTCGGCTTTCGTGCGACCTCCGGGCCTGTCATTGCGAAAGCCGGCGACCTCGCAGCACTCCTGACGAACCTCGAAGAACGCGATGTGTTGTTTATCGACGAAATCCATCGCCTCAGTCCGGCGGTCGAGGAGGTGCTGTATCCCGCGATGGAGGATTTCCAGCTCGATCTGATCATCGGCGAGGGGCCCGCGGCGCGCTCGGTGAAGATCGAACTGGCGAAGTTCACACTGGTCGGAGCCACGACGCGCGCGGGGCTTCTGACCAATCCGCTGCGCGACCGTTTCGGCATTCCGGTGCGGTTGAATTTTTACACCGTGCCGGAGCTGGAAAGCATCGTGACGCGCGGCGCGCGGGTGTTGCAGATCGGCATGACGGCCGACGGTGCCAACGAGATCGCGCGCAGGGCTCGCGGGACGCCGCGCATCGCGGGACGATTGTTGCGGCGGGTGCGGGATTTCGCCTCGGCAGCGGATGCGTCCGCGATCGATCGCAAAATCGCCGACAATGCGCTCGGGGCGCTCGAAGTGGACAGCGCAGGCCTCGACGCGATGGACCGGCGGTATCTGACGACGATCGCGATGAATTACGGCGGCGGTCCTGTCGGCGTCGAGACGATGGCGGCGGCGTTGTCGGAGCCGCGCGACGCCATCGAGGACATCATCGAGCCCTATCTGATCCAGTGCGGTTACCTTCAGCGCACGCCGCGCGGACGCTTGCTCACCACGCATGCCTTCAAGCATCTCGGCCTCGCCGAGCCCGCCCGCGACCCCGCGCAGATCGGCCTGTTCGGCAAGGAGGAGGATGACTAGTTGGAGAGTGCCGCTGCCTTTGATATATTGATGGCATGAGCAAATTTTCCGAACGCGCCGCTGCCGCCCTCGAACTGCTCCCTGAAGAATTGCAGGAGCAGATTG
>JANMAN010000075.1:0-2946 GCA_031359885.1 Tardiphaga sp.
CTTTCCTCCGGCTCGACCGCGACGATGGACACGCCGGGCTTCTTCGCCTTCAGCACCTGCCCGACGCCGGTGATGGTGCCGCCGGTGCCGACGCCCGCGATGAAAATGTCGATGTTGCCGCCGGTGTCGTTCCAGATTTCCGCGGCGGTGGTGCGACGATGGATGTCGGGGTTGGCGAGGTTCTTGAACTGCTGCGGCATTACCGCGTTCGGCGTCGTGCGCACCAGTTCTTCCGCCGTGGCGATCGCACCCTTCATGCCCTGCCCGGCCGGCGTCAGCACGATCTCGGCGCCGAGAAACGCCAGCATCTTGCGGCGCTCGATCGACATCGATTCCGGCATCACCAGTTTCAGCCGATAGCCGCGCGCGGCGGCGACATAGGCCAACGCGATCCCCGTATTGCCGGACGTGGGCTCGATCAGCACGGTGTCGGCGTTGATGACGCCCGCCTGCTCCATCGCCACCACCATCGCAGCCCCGATGCGGTCCTTCACGCTTGCCGCCGGATTGAAATACTCCAGCTTCGCCAAGATCGTCGCTTCGACGCCGTGTTCTTTCGGCAGGCGATTGAGTCGCACGATGGGCGTGTCGCCGATCGCTTCGGTGATGTTGCCGAACACCCGGCCGCGGCCGGGCCGATGCGTTTGTGACGATGCGGTCACCATGGCCGTCTCTCCCCTGTTTACGATTTGTTAAGCTTAGCCGTCTGATGTGGCGTAGCCGACGACGCGCCGCAAGCCGCAATCGGCGGGCCCATTGTCGCTGCGATCCGACATCGATCGCAACATTGAAAAACCGGAATCGCAAAAGCAACGCATTTGTGTTGCGACACGGTCAAACATCGCCCGTAGGCTTGGGCAAATCAGACGACGCGCTGATTTGAAAAGGAAGCGACGATGACGGCAATTCTAGAGAACAAGCCGATCGGTTCCCGCCATCAATCCCCGCGTGGACGAGAGTTGCGAACCTGCACGGTCTGCGCGGATTCGATGGTCGCCGCCGAGACGTCGGCCTTCACGTCGGACGGCGTGGTCAGTTATCTATGGACCTGCGACACCTGCGGCTATGGCTTCGTGACCAAGCACCAGATGCGACCGATCGTGTGTAATTGAGCGGATGCTAAATTAGATGGTTCTTCGTCATTGCGAAGAGCAATCGCTCCTCGTCTTTCGAGGAGGCGATTGCGACGAAGCAATCCAGTGCTTATTGAGTGGCCAAAAGACTGGATTGCTTCGCTCGATTTTCATCGGCGAGATCGCCGATAAAAATCGGCTCGCAATGACGACCTCGCAATGACGATGACATCTACACCGCCGCCACATCCCCCCGCGCCCAATCCGCCTTCGTCCGTGCGCGAAACTCCGCGAACGTCCCCGTCGCGATCGACGCCCGGATGCCCTGCATCAGGCTTTGGTAATAAGCGACGTTGATTTCCGACAGCAGCATCGCGCCCAGCGTCTCGCCGGACTTCACCAGATGGTGCAGATACGCGCGCGAATAGGATGACGTCGACGGCCAGTCGCTGGCCTCATCGAGCGGCCGGGCCTCGTCGGCGTGCCGCGCATTGCGCAGATTGACTTGGCCGAACCGCGTGAAGGCGACGCCGTGACGGCCATTGCGCGTCGGCATCACGCAGTCGAACATATCGATACCGCGCGCGACCGCTTCGAGCATATCGTCCGGCGTGCCGACGCCCATCAGATATCGCGGCCGATCCGCCGGCAGCAACGGCGCGACCTCCTCGATCATCGCGAGCATCACGTCCTGCGGCTCGCCGACCGCGAGACCGCCGACCGCATAGCCGTGAAACCCGATCTCGACGAGACCGCGCGTGCTGGCATGGCGCAGCGCCGCAACATCGCCGCCTTGCACGATGCCGAAAAGCATGTGGCCCGCAGGCGCGGTTTCGAACGCGCGCTTGCAACGCTCGGCCCAGCGTAGCGACAGCGTCATCGCGCGCTCGATTTCGGCATGCTCGGCCGGCAGCCGCACGCATTCGTCGAGCTGCATCGCGATATCGGAGCCGAGCAGCATCTGAATCTCGATCGCGCGCTCCGGCGACAATTCGTAACGCGTGCCGTCGATATGCGATCGAAACGTCACGGCTTTTTCCGTGACCTTCCGCAATTGCGCCAGCGACATCACCTGAAAGCCGCCGGAATCCGTGAGCATCGGCCCGTTCCAGCCGGTAAACTTTTGCAATCCGCCGAGCCGCGCGATCCGCTCCGCGCCCGGCCGCAGCATCAGATGGTAGGTGTTGCCGAGCACGATATCGGCGCCGGCATCGCGCACCTCGCGCCAATGCAGCCCCTTCATCGCGCCGACTGTGCCGACCGGCATGAAAGCCGGCGTCCGCACCACGCCATGCGGCGTCGTCATCCGCCCGGTGCGCGCGGTGCCGTCCTGCCCGAGCAGTTCGAAATGATTGGGCACGCTCATGCGGGGCTTTCAGGATTTGCGTCTCGAAACAGCAGGCTGCCGTCGCCGTAGGAATAGAACCGATAGCCATCGGCGATGGCATGGGCATAGGCGGCCTTCATCGTGTCCAAGCCGGCGAAGGCCGAGACCAGCATGAACAGCGTCGAGCGCGGCAAATGAAAATTGGTGACGAGTAGATCGACCGCGCGGAAGCGATAGCCCGGCGTGATGAAGATCGCGGTATCGCCCGCGAACGGCTGGATGACTCCGTCCTCGCCGGTCGCGCTTTCGAGCAGCCGGAGGCTGGTTGTTCCGACCGCGATGATACGGCCCCCGGCGGCGCGTGCAGCGTTGAGCCGGGCGGCGGTCGCGGCGTCGATCCGGCCCCATTCGGCGTGCATCGCGTGGTCTAGCGTATCATCCGCCTTCATCGGCAGAAACGTGCCCGCCCCGACATGCAACGTCAGCGTTTCGCGCGCGATCCCGGCGGCATCGAGCGCATCGAGCAGCGCCGGGGTGAAGTGGAGC
>JANMAN010000079.1:0-5627 GCA_031359885.1 Tardiphaga sp.
CCCCGCCATGGGGTCTCGCCTACGGCGAGCCCGATGATAAACTCCGGCGGGGATCCAGTATCAGTTGCATTTGAGTAAACTGGATCGCCCAGGTCCGCGTGCGCAGATGTGCACGGGCCGGGCGGTGACGGCGCGTAACAAACTTCAATCTGAGGACACACCATGCCCGAGGCCTATATCTACGATCACGTTCGCACCCCGCGCGGCCGCGGCAAGTCCGATGGCTCGCTGCATGAAGTGACCGCCCTGGCGCTGGCCGCCGCGCCGCTCGCCGCGCTCAAGAAGCGCAACAACATCGCCGAGGACGTGGTCGATGACGTCGTGCTCGGCGTCGTCGATCCGGTCGGCGAGGCCGGCGGCGACATCGCGCGCTTTGCCGCAATGAAGGCCGGCCTCGGCCAGGCCGTCCCCGGAATCCAGCTCAGCCGCTTTTGTGCGTCGGGCCTCGACGCGGTGAATTTCGCTGCAGCACAGATCATGTCCGGCCAGCACGACCTCACGATCGGCGGCGGCGCGGAATCGATGAGCCGCGTCGGCATTCTCGCCTCGGGCACGGCCTGGCCGATGGACCCGTCGATGGCGGTCCCGACTTATTTCATGCCGCAGGGCGTCGCGGCCGATTTGATCGCAACGAAATATGGGTTTTCGCGCGACGACGTCGACGCTTATGCGGTGCAGAGCCAGCAGCGCGCGGCAAAAGCGTGGGATGAAGGCCGCTTCAAAGATTCGGTCATTCCCGTGAAAGACATCAACGGCCTCACGATTTTGGCGAAGGACGAGCACATGCGTCCCTCGACCACGATGCAGTCGCTCGGCCAGTTGCAGCCATCCTTCGCGGGCATGGCGCAGATGGGCGGCTTCGACGGCGTCGCGGTGCAGTCGCATCCTGAAATCGAGAAGGTGAACTATGTGCATCACGCCGGCAATTCGTCGGGGATTGTGGATGGTGCGGCGGCGGTGTTGCTCGGCAGCAAGGAGGCCGGCGACAAACACGGCCTTAAGCCGCGTGCGAGGATTCGCGCCTTCGCCAATATCGGTTCTGAACCCGCGATGATGCTGACCGGCCCGGTCGACGTCACCGAAAAGTTGTTCGCGCGCACCGGCATGACGAAGTCCGACATCGACCTGTTCGAGTTGAACGAAGCCTTCGCGTCGGTCGTGCTGCGTTACATTCAGGCCTTCGATCTCGATCCGGAGACGATCAACGTCAATGGCGGCGCGATCGCTTTGGGTCATCCGCTCGGTGCGACCGGCGCGATGATTCTCGGCACGGTGCTGGACGAACTTGAGCGCACCGGCAAATCGACCGCGCTGGTGACGCTGTGCATCGGCGGCGGCATGGGCACCGCAACGATTATCGAGCGGGTGTGATCTCTCGGATTGCTTTCTCTCGACGACGATGAGGACGCGATCTTGTTTTACATCGCAGCGCGAATGACCGTCGGTTCTTGCAGCAACGGCACATCCGGCAAGGCCATCAGTGCAGGCTTGGCAAAATGATAACCTTGGAACAGCGAGATGCCGGCGGCGCGCAGAACGGTCAGTTCCTGATCGTTCTCGACGCCTTCGGCGAGCACCGTGATATCCAACTCGCGCGCGACGCCGACGATGCCGGCGATGATCGCCTGCTTGGCACGGTTCAAATGAATGTCGCGCAGCAATTCCATATCGATCTTGATGAGGTCCGGCTGCATCTGCGCGAGCAATCCAAGACCAGCATATCCGGCACCGAAATCATCAAGTGCGGTCCAGAAGCCGAACTTGCGATAGGCTTCTATGATCCGTTTGACGTGCCCCGTGTCCCGCATCCGCTCGTTCTCGGTGAACTCGAACATCAGGTTTTGATGCGGGAATTGAACTCGCCTGGCTGCGGCGAGCGACTTTTGAATGCACGCGCTCGGCTCGTACACGGCGTTCGGCATGAAGTTGATCGACAGTCGCAAATCGTTTTGTTGGAACAACGCGCCTGCGGTCTCGATCGCCATGACGCGTGCAGCCTGGTCGAAGCGATAGCGCACGTCTTCGGTCACCTGGTCGAGAATCGAGAAAGCGGACTCGCCGTTGGCCCCGCGGACCAGTGCTTCGTAGCCCCAGACACGGCCTGCGCTCACATCGATGATCGGCTGAAAAGCCATCTTGAACTGAAATGGAAGAGCGATGTCTTCGCGACACCCGCTGCATTTGTCAGTCATCAACCGATTCCTCGAAGCTGTTCGAACACGCGAGCAGCCTAGGAAAAACAAGTTGAATACGGATTAAAAATATATGTACGCCATCCGACAGAGGAACCTCGCATGACATTCGGAAATTTCAAGCTCGACACCGATGCGGACGGCATCGCGCTCGTGACGTGGGACATTCCGGGACGTTCGATGAACGTCCTCGATGTCACGACGATCGAAGAACTCGGCGCGATCGTCGACGCGACGTCGGCTGATGCGGCCGTCAAAGGCGTCGTTATCACCTCCGGCAAGGACGCGTTCTCTGCCGGGGCTGATCTGTCCATGCTCGACAATATGAACAAAACCTTCGCCGAGACGAAGAAATCCAAAGGCGACGAGGCCGCGCAGCAAATGCTGTTCGATGAATCTCGCAAGCTCTCGCTGACGCTGCGCAAAATCGAGACCTCCGGCAAACCGTGGGTGGCCGCGATCAACGGCCTCGCGCTCGGCGGCGCGTTCGAGGTAACGCTCGCCTGTCATTACCGCGTTGCTTCAGACAATCCTAAAACACGGCTTGGTCTTCCCGAAATCAAAGTCGGCCTGTTTCCTGGCGGCGGCGGCACGCAGCGCATCGCGCGTCTGTTGCAGCCGCAGGACACCATGCAAATGCTGCTGAAGGGCGGCGCGATCGATTTGAAGAAAGCCAAGGCGATGGGCCTCGTCGGCGCGGTGGTGCCGGCCGACGATCTCATCAAGACTGCGAAAGACTGGATCAAGGCGGGCGGCAAGGCCGTCGCGCCATGGGACGAGAAGGGCTTCAAGCTGCCCGGCGGCCCGGTTTACTCGAAGATGGGCATGCAGTTATTTCCGGCCGGCAACGGACTCTATCGCAGCCAGACTTACGACAATTATCCGGCCGCCCGCGCGATCATGCAATGCGTCTATGAGGGACTTCAACTGCCGATGGACGCAGCGCTGCGCGTCGAGTCGCGCTACTTCGCCAACGTGTTGCAGACCAAGGAAGCGGCGGCGATGATCCGCAGCCTCTTCATGTCGATGCAGGAATTGAACAAGGGCGCGCGGCGTCCGCAAGACGTCCCGCCGACGAAAGTGAAGAAGCTTGCGGTGATCGGCGCGGGCTTCATGGGCGCCAGCGTCGGCTTCGTGTCGGCGCAGGCCGGCATCGACGTTGTGCTGATCGATCGCGATCAGGCCGCCGCCGACAAGGGGCGTGGCCATGCCCAGGCCGCGATCGATGCGCTTGTCGCCAAGGGCCGCGCCAAGCCTGCCGACGCCGAGAAGCTGATGGCAAAGATCACCGCGACTGCCGACTTCAACGTGCTGAAAGAGTGCGATCTCGTCATCGAGGCGGTGTTCGAGGACCGCGCGGTCAAGGCCGAGATCTACAAGAAGGCGCAGCCGTTGCTGAAGGACGGCGCGATCTTCGCATCGAACACCTCGACGCTGCCGATCAATTCGCTGGCCGAGGAATTTACCGACCAAAGCAAATTCATCGGCATCCATTTTTTCTCGCCGGTCGAGAAGATGATGCTGGTCGAAATCATCGTCGGCAAGAACACCGGCGACGTCGCGCTCGCGACCGCGCTCGACTACGTCCGCGTCATCGGCAAGACGCCGATCGTGGTCAACGACTCGCGCGGCTTCTTCGCCAATCGCTGCGTGTTGCGCTTCACTGCCGAAGGGCTGGAAATGTTGATGGAAGGCGTGCCGCCGGCGATGATCGAGAACACCGCGAAGATGGCGGGGATGCCGGTCGGGCCGCTGTCGCTGTCAGACGAAATCGCGCTTGATCTCGTGTTGAAGATCATGAAAGCGACCGAGGCCGATCTGGGCTCGCAGGCGATCGATCAGGCGCAGAAAAAATTGATTGTCGAGATGGTCGAGAAGCAGGACCGCATGGGCCGCAAGAACGGCAAGGGGTTCTACGAATACCCGCCGAAGGGCAAAGGCTCCAAGCATCTGTGGCCGGGCCTCGCTGCGCTCGTGCCGGATCCGGTCGATCCGGATACGCTCGATGTCGAGGAACTGAAGCAGCGTTTCCTCGTGGTGCAAGCCGTGGAAGCCGCGCGCACCGTCGAGGATCACGTCATCACCGACGTGCGCGAGGCGGATGTCGGATCGATTTTGGGATTCGGCTTCGCGCCGTTCACCGGCGGTGCGCTGAGCTATATCGATTTCATGGGCACGAAAGAGTTTGTGGCGCTGTGCCACAAGCTCGAAGCGAAATACGGCTCGCGCTTCACGCCGCCGAAGCTATTGGAAGATATGGCGGCGACGGGCGAGACGTTTTACGGCCGCTTCCCGCCGAAAAAGCTGGCGGCCGCTTAAGCGGTTCGCCCGACTTTCAAATCTCGCGGCTGACCGCACACGACTGCGGTCAGCTTGTCCTCAGGCCTTTTCAGGCCACGGAATCATCGATCGCGTTTTCGTCTCGGCGTCGTAAACCTGCACTTGTAGCATCTGATATTTCGTCTTCAGCGCGATGCCGGCGGCCTCGGCCGCATCCTGCGTCACGTGGTGCGATTTGAAATGACCATCGACGACCAGCGAATAGCCTTCCGTCGGCGCCTTGTCCGCACGGATGATCTTGCGGGGCTGCAGGTCTTCGGCGTCGATTTTCGGCTTTTTCATTCGTACTCCAGGGATGGATAAGGATTATAAGCTGGCGCTGCTTTACACCTTTTCGGACGCTGCGAGTAGCGCGATCGCACGCTCATTCAGCAGATGCGCACCAAAGCCGCGCCGCGCCAGTGTGGCGGCCGATTGCGGCGCGACCATCAGAATCGCGGCTGTGATCGCCAACGGGATTGCGCTTCGTCGATCGTCTTGCGATGGCGTCAGTTCTTCAACGCTATTCGAAAAAGCCCTGCGGCCCAGCCACGTGTCGCGACATGTCCGGATGAGATCGCGCCGCGTGCCACCGCGAAGCCCTGCGCCGAGCAGCATCTGCATCGCCTGATGCGAAACGATTCCAGTGCGGCTTGTTGGTAGCGCGTTGGGTTTCTCATCGAGTGAGATCGCCAACAATACGCCGATCAAATCGACGCCGGCGAGATGCGCGCTCATCGGCTCGACCAATCGCGGATTGCAATCGATGTATTGCGGCCTTTCATCGCCCGACAAAATGTAATCGACCGACAGCGCGCCGTGCCAATCCAACGCCCGGCCGAGCGCAGCCATGTCGTCGCGAACGCCCTGTCTCGCAACGCTTTCTTTCATTGCGTCGCCGCCGCCGGCGCCCTCGACCAATTGGCGATAGGCGTGAAAACCGAGCAATTCACCGCGCGAAAATACGGCTTGCGCCTTTTCCAATGCGCCTTCGATCAAATCCTGGATCAGGACCTCGCCGTCATAGCCGTCGAGGGCGGCGAGGACAGACACAAGATCTTGCGCACCTCGGACCCTCCATACACCACGGCTTGCGGTACCGATCGACGTTTTGAC
>JANMAN010000152.1:0-2703 GCA_031359885.1 Tardiphaga sp.
GCTTCGTGCTGACGCTCGCGCTGCGTACCTTCGACGATGACTTTCTGGCACCGTTCGCGAAGGCGCTCGGCGAAGACGCATTGCAATTCGGATGCCCGCTGCTCGGCGGCGACACGGTCTCCACGCCGGGGCCGCTGATGATCTCCGTCACGGCGTTCGGCCGCGTGCCGCCCGGCGAGATGGTGCGTCGTGACCGCGCGCAAGTCGGCGATGCGGTGGTCGTGTCCGGCACGATCGGCGATGCGGCGTTCGGTTTGGCGATCCTGCAGGGCAGGGCGACCGCGCCGGACGACGAAAGCCGCGACACGCTTATCACGCGCTACCGCGTCCCGCAGCCGCGCTGCAATCTGGCGGCGCTGGTGCGCGACCATGCCCATGCGGCGATGGACGTGTCCGATGGTCTGGCTGGAGACCTCGCAAAACTCTGCGCGGCGTCCGGCGTGTCCTCGACGATCGACGTCGCCAAGGTGCCGTTGTCGCATTCGGCTGTGAAATTGCTTTGCCGCGATACCGTCACAATTGAAACCGCGCTGTCCGGCGGCGACGACTACGAGATTTTGTGCACCGTTCCGCAGAATCACGTGGCCTCATTTCTTGTCGGCGCAGCGGCCGCAGGAACGCCGGCTGCTGTGATCGGTGTGGTCGTTGCGGGCGACGCTCGACCGGAGTTCATCGGCCCGGATGGCAACGCCATGGTTCTTAAGCGGTTGTCCTACAGTCATTTTTGACGTTGAGCGTGGATGGACAACAATCGGCCGAACGATCGTAAAACAGCTCGAATGAAGCTGTTTTAGCCCTTTGGCGGCGTTGCGCCGCAGCCGCTATTTTGGCATGGTCCCGCCACTTTCGGCCGCCCGTTCGCAGAGAAGCGGCCATGAATTGTGCGTCCACCGCAAAGCGGACAAGGGCGTTCGGGGAAATGCAGGACGAAGGCAAAATTCAATGACAGCTTTATGGGTGATCGTGCTCTGCGGAGCGCTATCCATCGTGTACGCGATATGGGCGACGGCATCGGTGATGAAGGCCGACGCGGGCAATGCGCGGATGCAGGAAATCGCTGCGGCCGTAGCAGAAGGTGCGCAGGCCTATCTCAAGCGGCAGTATCTCACCATCGCCATCGTCGGCGTCGTGATCTTCGCGCTGCTGGCCTATTTCCTCGGCCTCCTGGTGGCCTTCGGCTTCCTGATCGGCGCAGTGCTGTCAGGTGCGGCCGGTTTCATTGGCATGAACGTCTCGGTACGCGCCAACGTCCGCACAGCGCAGGCAGCGACTACATCGCTCGCCGGCGGGCTTGAACTGGCTTTCAAAGCCGGTGCGATCACCGGCATGCTGGTGGCAGGTCTCGCGCTGCTCGGCGTCACGCTATATTTCGCTTATCTGACGCAGTTCAAAGGTCTTCCGGCCAACAGTCGCCAGGTCGTCGATGCACTCGTGGCGCTCGGGTTCGGTGCGTCGCTGATCTCGATCTTCGCCCGTCTCGGCGGCGGCATCTTCACCAAAGGCGCTGACGTCGGCGGCGATCTCGTCGGCAAGGTCGAAGCCGGCATTCCTGAAGACGATCCGCGCAACCCCGCCACCATCGCGGACAATGTCGGCGACAACGTTGGCGATTGCGCCGGTATGGCGGCCGACCTGTTCGAGACCTATGCGGTGACGGCTGTCGCCACCATGGTGCTCGCGGCGATCTTCTTCGCGACCTCACCGTTGCTGGTGCCGATGATGACGCTGCCGCTCGCTATCGGCGGCATCTGTATCCTGACCTCGATCGCCGGCACGTTCTTCGTCAAGCTCGGGCCGTCGCAGTCGATCATGGGCGCGCTCTATAAGGGCCTCATCGCGACGGGCGTGCTGTCGCTGTTAGGCGTTGCGGCCGTCATCTACTGGCTCATCGGCTTCGGCCCGCTCGCCGGCGTCAACTACACGGGTCTGGCGCTGTTCGAATGCGGCATCGTCGGTCTCGCCGTGACAGGGCTCATCATCTGGATCACCGAATACTACACCGGCACTGACTATCGCCCGGTGAAGTCGATCGCGGCGTCGTCAGTGACGGGCCATGGCACCAACGTGATCCAGGGCCTTGCGATCTCGATGGAATCCACCGCCGGTCCGGCGCTGGTCATCATCGCAGGCATCCTCGTCACCTACAGCCTTGCCGGTTTGTTCGGCATCGCCATCGCGACCACGACGATGCTGGCGCTGGCCGGCATGATCGTTGCGCTCGACGCCTTCGGTCCGGTCACGGACAATGCCGGCGGCATCGCCGAAATGGCAGGTTTGCCGAAGGAAGTGCGCAAGGCCACCGACGCGCTCGACGCCGTCGGCAACACGACGAAGGCCGTCACCAAGGGCTACGCGATCGGCTCGGCTGGTCTCGGCGCGCTCGTGCTGTTCGCGGCTTACAATGAAGACCTCAAGTTCTTCATCGCCAATGCCGCGAAGTATCCCTACTTCCAGGGCGTGCTGCCCGACTTCTCGCTGAACAACCCCTACGTCGTGGTCGGTCTCTTGTTAGGCGGCCTGTTGCCGTATCTGTTCGGCGCGATGGGCATGACAGCCGTTGGCCGCGCCGCCGGCGCGATCGTCGAGGAAGTGCGTCGTCAGTTCCGCGAAAAACCGGGCATCATGCAGGGCACCGAAAAGCCGGATTACAAAAGGGCTGTCGATTTGCTGACCAAGGCGGCGATCAAAGAGATGATCATTCCG
>JANMAN010000178.1:0-2212 GCA_031359885.1 Tardiphaga sp.
ATTTGAGCACGGGAAAGCCGATGCTTTCGAGGCCTTTGGTCAACCGGTCGCGGCTGCGCGCCAGCTCCTTGCGCATGTCGAGAAAGTAATCCGCCGATTTGCCGAGGCCATAGGCGACGGCGACCTGCAAATTGGGCGCGGTGGTGAAGGTCAGAAACTGATGCACCTTGGCGGCGACCCGCAACAGCGGCGGCGACGCGCAGACGAAACCGATCTTCCAGCCGGTCAACGAAAAAATCTTCCCGGCCGAACCGATCTTGATCGTGCGGTCGCGCATCCCAGGAATTGTGATGAGCGGAATATGCGGAAGGCCGTCGAACGTCACGTGCTCCCAAACCTCGTCGCAGATCGCGACGCTGTCGAATTCCTGGCAATATTTCGCGAGCAGTTCGAGGTCTTCGCGCGGGTAAACGACAGCGGCCGGATTGAGCGGGTTGTTGAACAGCACCGCTTTGGTTTTGTGATTGAAGACCTCGCGCAACGCCTCGTCGGTCAATCTCCAATGCGGCGGTTCGAGCCGGACCAGACGCGGGATGCCGCCGGCCTGCCGGATGATCGGCAGATAGGAATCATAGACCGGCTGGAAGCACACTACCTCGTCGCCGGGTTCGACGACAGCCAGAATGGCCGAGGTCAGCGCTTCGGTGCCGCCGGACGTCACCAGCACTTCGGCCATCGGATCGAGCTCGAGATCGTGCCAGTGCTTGTAATGGGTGGCGATCGCCTGCCGCAGCTCGGGAATGCCCATCATCGACGGATATTGATTGTAGCCGTTGATCGACGCATCGGCTGCGGCGCGGCGGATATCCTCCGGGCCGGGATCGTCGGGGAAGCCCTGGCCGAGGTTGATCGCGTCGTTGTCGCGCGCCAATTGCGACATCGCCTCGAATACCGTCACCGGCAGATTCGCGAACACCTTGTTCATGGAGACGGCCATTAGGGATCAAGCCTTGGTCGGCAAGCCGGCCGCTTTCCAACCCAGCATTCCGCCGGCAAGATGCTTGTCATAGGCAAGTCCCGCCTCCTGCGCCGCAAGCGATGCCGTGACGGACCGCTTGCCGGACCGACAGGCGAAGACGATGTCTTTGCCGACGGGATCGGGGATGTCCTGCGGATCGAATCCGGACAGGGGAACGACGACCGCGTCGGGATACGCCTCGACAGCGATTTCGTTCGGTTCGCGCACGTCGATCAATAGGTATTTGCCGTCGGCGATGCCTTGGGCAACTTCCTGCGGCGTCAAATCCGTAACGCTGTGACCTTCGCTCAACGCAAATCTCCCGGTTCTGGCAACACGTTCGCCACCTTTTGACGCGGGTCGCAAACTCGCCTTTGACGCGGGGAAAATCAAGTCGTCTCCGTCGCTATGACAGACCACGTTTCAGCAACGGCAACGCGCCCCTTCCCCCCGTTCTTCGGGGTATATGGTGGGTTTGGGGGGCGCGCGATCCGCGAATGCTGAGCGTAAGTAAATGTCGTGCCTGGCCCCTCACCCGGATCGCAAGAGCGATCCGACCTCTCCCCGTAAAGAACGGGGAGAGGTAAGAAGCGCCCCGGAATGACGCATCCCTAGATCGTCACTTGCGTGCCGACTTCGACCACGCGGCCGGTGGGAATTTGGAAATAGTCCGTGGCGTCGTTGGCCGAGCGGCTGAGCGCGATGAACAGATGGTCCTGCCACATCGGCATGCCCGATTGCGCCGACGGCTTCAAAGAGCGCCGCGACACGAAGAACGACGTCGACATGATGTCGAACTGCCAGCCGAGTTTGCGCGCGATCGCCAGCGCGCGCGGCACGTTCGGTGATTCCATGAAGCCGAAGCGCAGCCGCACGGTTGCGAACTTGTCGCTGATGTTTTCCATCCGGACGCGGTCGCCAAGTTCGACGCGCGGCGTGTTCGCGGTCTCGATGGTGACGATGACGTTGTGGTCGTGCAGCACCTTGTTGTGTTTAAGATTATGCAGCAGCGCCGTCGGCACGAAATTCGGATCGCTGGTGAGGAAGATCGCGGTGCCCTTCACGAAATGCGGCGGACGCTTCTCCAGGCTTTTGATGAGGTCGCGCAACGGCACCTCGGTGCGGCGGGTCTTGGCGACAAGGATCGCGGCACCCCGTCGCCACGTGCAGAACACGATAACCATCAACTTACCGAACAAGACCGGCGACCTGGCGCCGTCTCACAGCTTCGGCGGAGTGGAGGAGAGGAAGCTT
>JANMAN010000207.1:0-6268 GCA_031359885.1 Tardiphaga sp.
ATGCGCTTCTTGATCTCGGCATACAGCACGCAGCCGGAAAATTCGGCGGTCAGCGACGACACCAGGAAGTCCTTGAACTCCTTGCGCAGCTCGGGCGGCAGTTGTTCGAGGTCGTTGTTGAACTCGTCGGTCTTGGTGAAATGCGATTTGTTGTGGTCCGCGCGCAATTCGCCGATCACCGCATTCCATTCGCTGCGCACCAGCCCGACGTCGAGCTTGTCCATCGCGTCGTAATCGGTGGTGTAGAAACGCGGGCTGAGGATCGTGTCCTCGCGCGCCAGCTCCGTGCTCTCCGCGTTCCCCTTGTGGGGACCGCGAGTCTTGAGCTGACCCTGGGTGCCGCCTTCCATGGGAATCATGATGCTCTCCCGTCCGAGAAACTAACTTCGTAAAGTTCGGTCAATTCGAGATATCCCTCGACCTGCGCGCGGAGCCGGCCGAGCCATCCGCCGCGCACCACGGTGGCGGTGCGGCGCACGACGAGCCGTTCGCCGAACGCCACCGACGTCGGCGCATCGTGAACCGTGACTTCGTCGCCCGGCTGGATTTCGACGCCGCCGTCGAGCACGACATGCGCGTGCAATGTTTCCGAGGTCTGTTCGATCTCCACCGTGCAGGGCACGTCGAAGGATTTACGCTTACCGATCATGTCGCGCCCTTCATCGTCATCAACCGCGAGAACGACAGCGCATTGGCGGCGCCGAATGCCGCGAGATCGATCTGCTTGTTGCTCGACGTATCGGTGAGCATCATCTGGCCGTTGGCGTAACGCGTCAGCCGGAACGGCGGCTCCGCGCCGATATCCCCGAGTTTGCGTTCCCGCGCGAGACCCCGCAGCACGACGCGGACGAAACCGTTGGTGCCGGGCGCGATGGTGTCGATCAATTCGCGGTTCGAAGCGTCGTAAACCAGCACGCTGCCGCCCTGCCCGTCGGCGAATTGCAGATCGCGGCTTTCCACGGCGGCCGGCAGGGACATTCTGACATCGCCGACGCCGGTCAGGCGCGCGGTCGCCGACGCGCCCAGCGCGAACAGCACCAGCGCGCCGACGGCGAGAAGGCCGGTTCGCCCGACGATCGGTTCACGAAACACTTCGGTCATGACACTCACTCCTCAAACTAGGCTGCGGCAGGCGTCGCGGTGGGCATTGCCGTCGCACGCAAACCAGCATTTGTGTTCGCCGCCAGCGTCGACGACGCGGGCTCGCCCGTCAAGGCTACAGCGAGTTTCGCAGCGACATTTGCAGCGTCGGGAATGGCGCGCAGCATCGGCTCCGCGGCACGCAGTTTCCATGGCCGCACATGCGGCCACAGCAGAGCCCAGGCGCCGCGGTCGTCGCTCAGCGTCAACGGAATATCGCCGCTGCCGTCGCTATAAGTTTTAAGCGATGCGTTGACGATTTTGTTGAGCGGGATGTTCATCGTGAGCGGCAGTGCCACCCCGAACTGAAACAGCACGCGCTTGTTCGTGAGCGTGTAGCAGGCCGCGCGGGCGAACAGCCACGCCAGCAAGGTCAGCGTCGCGATCGAGGCGATCGCCGGCACCACGAGCCATGACGCGGAGATGAGCGCGTCGGGCGCCGGCATGCCGGCCGAGGCGTTCGACCACAGCCGCCAGGCCAGCACGACGCCGAAATACAACACGACCTCGCGCACGTGGAATGCCCGCAGTGCCAGCCCTTTGACCGAGGGCTTGCCCTGCCAGATGATGCGCTCGCCAGGCGGCAACGATTCCGGCAGGCTCTTGTCAGATGCCGCTTTGAATTGTGCGAAATCCTGTTTCATTGCCGGCCTCCCGTTAGATCAGCGGTTCTTGACGGGCCGGCGTCGCGTAGAGCGTGCCTGCACCGAAATACCCGACGATGCGATCTTCCTCGAGCTTCGTCACCTGATCGGGATGCGCCGTCACCGGCACGTCCACGAACTGATGTCCGAGAATGGCATCGACGGTGATGCGGCGTGCGCGACCGCCATTGATGAGCGCGAACGGCAGCGGCAGCAGCACGCGCTTGGCGCCGCCCGCCGCCTGCACCTCTATTTCGAGATAGCGCACGATGGCCTCGGCACGATCGACCCAGACGTCGACGCAGACGCCGCCGATCTCACGATCCGCCCCGATCACCGGCATGCCGCGCGGATCCGGATCGCGATCGGCCAACGTGGTTCCGGGCGTCATGCGCAGCGGCACGATGGCCGGCAGATTTTCCATCGTCAGTTCGGGCTTGTCCTCGCGGTCGGCCCACGAACCGGGTCCGACGCCGTCGAGCATCGGATTGCCGGTCGGCTCGAGCGGCGAGCCGGGATAGCGATCGACCGGCGCAAGAGCGACGTCGCGGCGGTCGTTCTTGTGGTTCGGCAGCGTCGCGGTGTGGCCATCGCGCAGCAGATAAACTTTCTGATCCGGATGACGCGGGAAGCCCTGCTGAACGCCGCCGCCCATCGCGGTGGATTCCAGCGGATAGCCTTCGCGCTTGTCTTCCTTGCGCAGATAGAAAATCAGGCAGGCAAAGAAGATCCAGAATACGTAGAGGGTGACTTGAGCGACATCGAGATATGCGCCGGATTGCATGGGACGACCCCTTTGCTGAGTTAATTTGGAAATTCGGCGAGGCCGAATTTGGCGGATGGCTGCAATCGGGGCGCGCGTGTCGTTTGCACGAGCGGACCGATCGCAACCAGAGTTGCGAATAAAAGTGCAATTTCGAGATGGTAGACGACGCTATAGCCGACCGACGGACCGGTCAGCGTGCGCCCGAGCATGCCGCTACTGGCCAGCGACGAGACGAGATCGCGGATACCGCCGCCGAGCGCGATGCCGCCGCCGGCCGCTGTCGCCTGCACGGCGCCCCAGGTGCCGAGCGCAAGACCGCTTTCGCCGTCCTTTGCGATCGCCATTGCGGCGGTCAACGTGCCGGCTGCGAACAAGCCGCCGCCGAAGCCGATCAGCGCCGTGCCGATGCGAAACAACAGGACCGACGACAAGGGTGCTGCGAAAATCACTGCGGCGAAGGCGAAGATGCCGGCGACCGCGCCGAAGCCTGCGAGGCGATAGGGATCGGCGGATTTGCCGAGCGTCCTGGCCGCCAAGGCGAAGCCCGCCAACGTGCCGATGGCGAAGAACGCCGTCAGCGCCGTGGTCTGACCGACATTGAGCTTGAGAATTTCCGCGCCGTAAGGCTCGAGCAGAATGTCCTGCATCGAAAACGCTGCAGTGCCGAGCGCGACCGCGACCAACACGCGGACCGAGCCGCCGGAGTTGCGAAACTTCGCCCAAGACTGGCTGAAATCCGGCCGCTCGCGCGACGCCGACGTCAGCGCGGGGTTGCGCGCTTCCTGCTTCCACAGCGCCACGATGTTCAGCAGCAATTGCAGAACCGCGACGCCTTGGATGATCTGGATCAGCTTGATCTCGTCGAAATCGCGCAGCAGCGTGCTGAACACGAAGGCGCTGCCGGCCATGCCGATCAGCAGCATCACATAGAGGAATGCGACCACGCGCGGCCGCGAATCTTCCGGCGCCAAATCCGTCGCCAGCGCCAAGCCTGCGGTCTGCGTCGTGTGCAATCCCGCGCCGACCATCAGGAATGCCAGCGCCGCGCCGACCTGGCCGTATCCCGCCGGCCATTCGCCGGTGCCGGACAGCACCAGCAGCGCGAACGGCATGATCGCGAAGCCGCCGAACTGCAACATGGTGCCGAGCCAGATGTAGGGCACGCGGCGCCAGCCGAGCACCGAGCGATGATTGTCCGACTTGAAGCCGATCAGCACGCGCATCGGCGCGAACACCAGCGGCAGCGACACCATCAGCGACACCAGCAGTGTCGAGACGTTGAGTTCGACGATCATCACGCGATTGAGCGTGCCGTTCAGCAACACGATCGAAATGCCGACCGAGACCTGAAACAGCGACAGACGCATCAAACGGCCGAGCGGCAATTCCTTGGTTGCCGCATCGGCGAACGGCAGGAAGCGCGTACCGAGCAGCATCCAGCCTTTCGCGAATGTATCGCCGACCTTGCTCATCGCGAGATCATCTCCAACGCCTGCGACTTGTAGAAGCCGCTGGTCACGCGGTGCATGCGCCCCGCCTGCCATTGTTCGAGCCCCTGCTCGCTTTCGAGCAAATTCAACAGCGTGCGTTCGCCGACCGGCTCGATCGCCGGGGCGCGGTCGCCGCGCGGAAACAGCCGGCCGACCGCGTGCAGCAGCGTCAGCGCCGGCGTCTTCGGCGCGAACGTCACCAGCACCGCCTCGTTGGTGCGGGCGGCGAAGCCCGCCATGATGCGGCAGATGTCGGCGGCGTGATAATGGATCAGCGAATCCATCGCGACGACGTAATCGAAGCGTCCGAGTTTCGGATCGAGCATGTCGCCCGACAGGAATTCGATCGCCGCCGGATCGATATCGTCCGGCAGTCGCTCGCGGGCGACATTCACCAATGTCGGAGAGAGGTCGATCGCAACGATCTTCGCGCCGCGCCGCGCCGCTTCGATCGACAGCGCGCCGGTGCCGCAGCCGGCATCGAGCAGGCGCATGCCGTCCATCTTGGCGGGCAGCCACGACAACAACGTGTTGCGCATCTCGTCGCGTCCGGCACGGACCGTTGCGCGAATGCGACCGACCGGTGCATCCGAGGTCAGCCGTGCCCAAGCCTCGACCGCCGTGCGGTCGAAGTAGGTTTTGAGTTCGCCTCGGCGCTCTTGATAGGTTGTGACGGACATTAGTCGAACCCCAACAGATCGAAGATATCGCGGTCCTTCAGCGACTTTCCGTTGGTCGGGACGATCTTGTCCTCCCAAAGCTCGGTCGCGAGTCGCATGTATTCGTCGGTGACGGCCTTCAATTCCGGCGTCTCGTCCATCTCGAACAGCGTCGACTTCTTCAGCCGGCTCTTGCGGATGATGTCGAGGTCCGGGAAATGCGCGACGCGATTGAGGCCGGCGCGGTCGTTGTATTTGTCGATCTGGTCGGTGTCCTTGCTGCGGTTGGCGATGACGCCGCCGAGCCGCACGCCGTAATTCTTCGACTTGGCCTCGATCGCGGCCACGATGCGGTTCATCGCGAAGATCGAGTCGAAATCATTCGCGGCGACGATCAGCGCGCGATCCGAATGCTGCAACGGGGCCGCGAAGCCGCCGCACACCACGTCGCCCAGCACGTCGAAGATCACCACGTCGGTGTCTTCGAGCAGATGATGTTCTTTCAGCAGCTTCACGGTCTGGCCGACGACATAGCCGCCGCATCCGGTGCCGGCCGGCGGCCCGCCGGCTTCAAGGCACATCACGCCATTGTAGCCTTCGAACACGAAATCTTCCGGGCGCAATTCCTCGGCGTGGAAGTTCACGCCTTCGAGCACGTCGATCACGGTCGGGATCAGGCGCTTGGTCAGGGTGAAGGTCGAGTCATGTTTCGGATCGCAGCCGATCTGCAACACGCGCTTGCCGAGCTTCGAGAACGCCACCGACAGATTGGATGAGGTCGTGCTCTTGCCAATGCCGCCCTTGCCGTAAACCGAAAACACTTTGGCGGTGCCGATCTTCAGCTTCGGATCGAGCTGCACTTGCACGCTGCCTTCGCCGTTGCCTTTGCCTTCCCCGCATTGCGAGAGGCTTTTCAGCTTGAGATGGCCTTCAAGCGCGGATGGAGGGGTCTGGATATTCATGCGGCAACTCCCACGCCTTCAAGGCGGTCTTCGAGTTCTTCCCCGGCGCGACGCAACACGTCGAGCATCTCGGGGTCTGGCGACCAGTATTTGCGCTCATGCGCTTCGATCAGGCGGTTCGCGACCTTGGCGGACGCGACCGGATTGAGTTTGGCGAGGCGTTCGCGCATTTCGGGATCGAGCACGAAGGTCTCGGTCAACTGGCGATAGACCCAGGGCGCAACTTCGCCCGTCGTCGCCGACCAGCCCATCGTGTTGGTGACGTGCTCTTCGATCTGGCGGACGCCTTCGTAGCCGTGCTTGAGCATGCCCTCGTACCATTTCGGATTGAGCATGCGCGTGCGGGTTTCCAGCGCGACCTGTTCGGACAGCGTGCGAACCGCGCCCTCGCCGCGCGTCTGATCGCCGATATAGACGGGTGCGCTCGCGCCGCCCTTGGCGCGCTTCACGGCGCGGCTGATGCCGCCGAGCGTATCGAAATAATGATCGACCGTCGTGACGCCGAGTTCGACCGAGTCGAGGTTCTGATAGGCGAGCTGAACATCGGCCAGCACGCTGGCGAGCAGCGCCGTTTGCTGGATCGGCGCGCCGTTGCGGCCATAGGCGA
>JANMAN010000217.1:0-10647 GCA_031359885.1 Tardiphaga sp.
GCTTCCTGCTGAACATCATCCCGACCACGTCTTTCGATGCGTTGGCGCGCAACGACGTACTGCAAGTCTTGTTCTTTGCGATTCTGTTCGGCGTCAGTCTGGCATTGGTCGCCGGCGAAAAAGGCGAACGCATCACGACACTGATCGATTCGATCTCGACCGTGCTGTTTCGCGCGATGGGCCTGATCGTCCGCCTGGCCCCGCTCGGCGTGCTCGGCGCCGTCGCCTATACCGTCGGGAAATACGGCGTCGGATCGCTGAAGCAATTGGTCTCGTTGGTCGCGCTGTTTTATCTCTCGGTCGCTATTTTCGTGCTCGGCGTGCTCGGCGCGATCATGGCGTTCGCGGGACTGAACATCATCAAATTCATCAAATATCTGCGCGAGGAATTGACCATCGTGCTCGCCACCGCATCGTCGGATGCGGTGCTGCCGCAGATCATGCGCAAGCTCGAGCGCATGGGCGTCAAGGACAACGTCGTCGGGCTGGTGATCCCGACCGGCTATTCGTTCAATCTCGATGCGTTCTCGATCTACCTCACGCTCGCGGTCGTGTTCATCGCGCAGGCGACCAACACGCCGCTGTCGTTCGGCGATCTGATGCTGGTGCTCGGCGTGTCGCTCGTGACGTCGAAAGGCGCGCATGGCGTGCCGGGGTCGGCGATCGTCATTCTTGCCGCGACGCTCAACGCCGTGCCGAGCATTCCCGCGATCGGCCTTGTACTGGTGCTGTCGGTGGATTGGTTCATCGGTATGGCCCGCGCCGCCGGCAATCTGCTCGGCAATTGCGTCGCGACGGTCGTCGTCGCCGCCTGGGAAGGCGATCTCGATCGCGACAAGGCGCGGCGCGTGCTGGACGGCGAGGAATTCATCGACGTCACGGCGGGGTAGCTTTTAGACTCGTCATTGCGAGAGAGGACTTTGCTCGTCGGCGAGCAAAGTCGGAACGAAGCAATCCAGTTCTTACTAACTAAGCGAGCTGGATTGCTTCGCTCGTTGCAACGTCGGCAAAAGCCGACATTGCAACGGCTCGCAATGACGGCAGTGGTGTTACGGCGTCAACACCGCGCGGCCGACGAGACGGCCGTGCTTGAGGTCGTTCAGCGCGTCGTTGGCTTTCGCGAACGGCAGCGGCGTCACCGGAATCGGCGCGATCTTCTTCTCGCGCACGAGATCGATCAGCTCCTGCGTTTCCTTGAGATTGCCGACATAGCTGCCCTGGATCGTGATCGCCTTGATCGGGATCAGCGGCAGCGCGAACGTCGCTCCGCCGCCGAACAGGCCGACGATGATGAGCTTGCCGCCCTTGGCGAGGCAATCGAAGCCGAGCTGCGTGGTGGCGGCATTGCCGACCAGATCGATCACGGAATACACCGGCCCGCCGGCTTTCGCAGCGATCTGCTCCAACGCGTCAGGCGCGCCGCCATCGACGCTGGCGAGCGCGCCGGCCGTCTCGGCGGCTTCGCGCTTGCGCGCATCGATATCGACGACGACAGCGCCCTTGCCGCCCATCGCCTTCAACAGCGTCAGCGCCATCAGCCCGAGGCCGCCCGCGCCGAAGATCACGATCGGATTGTGCAGATCGCTTTCGACTTTCTTGAGGGCGCTGTAGGTCGTCACGCCGGAGCACGCATAGGGCGCCGCCGTGACGGGATCGAGCCCCTTCAAGTTCAACAGATATTTCGGATGCGGCACGATCATGTGGTCGGCATAGCCGCCGTCGCAATGGACGCCGAGCGACGACGGCTTCAGACACATGTTCTCTTCGTCGGCTTTGCAGACCGCGCACTTGCCGCAACCGAGCCACGGATAGACCAGCGCGACGTCGCCGGCTTTCAGGTCGCCTTCGTAGTTTGCCTGCGCGTCCGGTCCGAAGGCCAGCACTTCGCCGACCGTCTCGTGGCCCATCGTGCGCGGCAGCGACACGCCACGCTCTTTCAGCGACAACGGCTTGCGGCCATGGCCGAGATCGTAGCCGCCTTCCCAGATATGCAGATCGCTGTGACAGACGCCGGCGGCGCGCACCTTAATGAGCACCTGGGTGCCTGTCGGCTGCGGCGTGTCGGCGACCACTTCTTCGAGCGGCGCGTTGAAATCCGTGACCTTGTAGCTTTTCATGAACGTGTCTCCCCGTTGATTTTTTTGTTTCGTCATTCCCGGGCTCACGCACCTCTTGGTGCGGGAGAACCCGGAATCTTATCATGTTCATCTTGATGAGATTCCGGGTTCTCCTCCGGCAAAAGCCGTCCGAGCCCCGGAATGACGTGTTTGTTAAGCCGCCTTCGCTTTCTTCGCGTCGCGGATCGCCTGCCACAGCTTGACCGGCGAGAACGGAGTGTCGATCGTGGAGATGCCGAGCGGAGCCAGCGCATCCATCACGCCGTTGGCGATGCAGGGCGGTCCGCCGATCGCACCGGACTCGCCGCAACCCTTCGCGCCGAGCGGATTGGTTTGGCACGGTGCCGAGCCGTCGAGCGTCACCTCGATCGGCGGCATGTCGCCGGCGCGCGGGATGCAATAGTCCTGGAACGTCGCGGTCAGCAATTGCCCGTCCGCATCGTAGAACGTGCCTTCGTACAGGGCCTGTCCGATGCCCTGCGCGACGCCGCCGTGAATCTGGCCGGTCACGAGCATCGGATTAACGGCCACGCCGACGTCATCGACCGTCGTGTAGCGAACGACCCGCGTGATGCCCGTGTCAGGATCGATCTCGACTTCGCAGATATGCGCGCCGTTCGGCCAGCTCGGCCCATCGACCTCGCCGGTGGACTCGACGGTCAGCTTGGCGCCCTTCTCGGACTTCGCGATTTCGAACAGGCCGATGCGACGATCGGTGCCGACGACGGTCAGAAATCCATCGGCATATTCGATGTCGCCGATCCCGGCTTCGAGCAGATGCGAGGCTTTCTCGCGCGCGGTTTCGATCAGGTCGTTGCTGGTCACCGCGACAGCGGTGCCTCCGATATACAACGAACGCGAGCCCACGCTGCCCGCGCCGTTGACCTGATCGGTGTCGCCCTGAACAACGTCGATCTTGTCGATCGGAATCCCGAGAGCAGCGGCAGCCATCTGCGAATAGGTCGTCTGGAGTCCCTGCCCCATCGCCATCGTTCCGGAGTACAGAATGAGACGGCCCTCTGCGGTAGCCTCCAACTTCACGGTTTCCTTATGGACGCGCGCGCCGGTCCATTCGATGTAGCTCGTGACGCCCCGGCCGTAGAGCATGCCCTTCTTCAAAGCCGATTTCTTGCGCGCCGCGTAGCCATCCCAATCGGACAGTTCGGACGCGCGTTCCAGCATGTGCGCGAACGCGCCGCTGTCATAGACTTGGCCGACGCCGTTCGTGTAGGGCATCTGCGCCGGCTTGACGAAGTTCACCTTGCGGATCGTGCGGGGGTCCATGCCGAGCTGGCGCGCCGCCTTGTCCATCAGCCGCTCGACGATGAACACCGCCTCCGGCCGCCCCGCGCCGCGATACGCGCCGACCGGCGCGGTATGGGTCATGACCGCCTTCAGGTCGAAATGGATCAGCGGCAGATCGTACACGCCGGTCGCGACGAACGGGCCGAGGATCAATGGGATCATCACGCCCGCGCCGGCCGCATAGGCCCCGACGCCGCCGAGCGAGCGGACGCGAAATGCCAGCACGCGGCCCTTGGCGTCGAGCGCGAATTCGCCGGTCGAGGTCAGGTCGCGGCCGTGGGTGCCGCCGACGAACTCGTCGGTGCGATCGCCCCGCCAGCGGATCTTGCGCTTCAGCTTGGTCGCAGCATAGGCCACGATGCCGTCCTCGGGGTAGACGCCGGTTTTCTGACCGAAGCCACCGCCCATGTCGCCGACGACGACGCGGACATTCTCCTTCGGCATGTTCAGGATCGCGCCGGCCAGGGCGTCGCGCGTGCCGGTCGGCGTCTGCGACTGCACGTGCAAGGTCAGCCGGCCAGTGTTCGGATCGACTTCCGCGATGGTCGAGCGTGGCTCCATCGCCGCCGGAATGAGGCGCTGGCTGACAAGATCGAGCGACACGACATGCTTCGCGCTTGCGAAGACCTCTTCGACTTTAGCAGCGTCGCCGTAACTCATAACGGCCGCGACATTGTCCGGCGCATCGGGCCAGACCACCGGCGCGCCGGGCTGCGTTGCGGCGACCGGATCGACCACGGCGGGCAAAACCTCGAACGTCACGTCAATCGCTTCGGCGGCGAGCTGCGCGGCCGTTCGCGACTCCGCGACGACGGCGGCAACCGCTTCGCCGGCGTAGCGGACGACGTCATGCGCGAGCAACCGGCGCGGCGCGACCGTCATCGGCGAGCCGTCGGCGCGCTTGAAGATAGGCAATGTCGGAATGGTGCCGATGTTGTCGGCGATCAGGTCCGCGCCGGTGAAGATCGCGGCGATGCCGGGCATCGCCTTCGCAGCATCGAGATCGATGGAGACGATCTTCGCGTGCGCGTGCGGCGAGCGCAGCACGTAGAGCCAGAGCGCGCCATCGGCGGGTTTGTCATCGATGAAATGCCCGCGGCCGGTGAGGAGTCGCGCATCTTCGAGGCGCTTGACGGGCTGGCCTGCGCCGAAGCGCATGTCGGCTGGCAATATGTTCATGTCGTCTATCCTTCAGCAGTCGTGCTTGTCGCGGGTTTTAAGTCAGATTTTCGGATCATGCGATATCGCGCAGCACGGTCTCGATCACTTTGCGCTCATCGGCGTTCAGAGCCGCCTGCGGCAAGATCGGATCGCCGACATCATAGCCTTGAATGGTGAGCCCGGCCTTGATGCAGGCGGCGAGGTTGAATTTGGCGAAAGCCTCGTTCAGGCGCCATAGCTTGCGCTGCAAAGCAAGTGCAGCGTCCCATTTGCCGGCTATGCAGAGGTCATAAAGTTCGACACTTTGACGCGGCGCGACGCAGGCCGGGCCGGCCATCCAGCCGAGGCCACCGATCAGCATCACCGACGCCGGAATATGCGACGACGCCGCGAACACGCCGATGTCGTCGCCGCAGCGGTTCATGATCGACAGCAGACGCCCGGTGTTGGTCGAGGCGTCCTTGATGTATTTGATGCGCGGATGCTTCGCGAGCCGCGCGACGACATCCAGCGTCAGATCGGACCGCTGGAATTGCGGATTGGTGTAGATCACGACCGGCAGATCCACCGCGTCGGCGATCGATTTGAAATAGCTTTCGACCTGCGCGTCCTTGAGCGGGAAATAGGCTTCCAAAATCGCAAGGATGCCGGTGGCGCCGAGCTTCTCGTAGGATTGCGCCTGAGCGACCGCATCCGCCGTCGAGGTCGAGGCGACGCCGGCGAGCACCGGCACGCGGCCTTTCGCGGCCTCGACCGTCGCCTGCACCACGGCGGTGCGCTGGCGGCGGTTGAGATACGCGAATTCGCCGGTCGAACCGAGCGGAGCAAGGCCATGCACGCCTGCGACAATCAGATCGTCGCACAGCCTGCCGAGAACGTCGGTTCGAATGTGCCCGGCGGCATCGACGGGCGACACCAGATAAGGAAACACGCCGTGAAATTCGGTCATGGACGGGACTCTGCCTGAAAATTCTCGATGACGCGAAGCATTACGCGCGCGCCCGCGTCGACGTCCGCAAGGCTCGCATGTTCGTCGGGATGGTGGCTGACGCCGCCTCGGCAGCGCACGAAGATCATCGCCACGTCGGTGATGTCGATCATCGCCATGCCGTCATGGCCTGCGCCGCTCGGCAGCGCGAACACGCGATGGCCTTCGGCCGCAACGGCGCTGCTTATTTGCGCGGCCAGCCACGACGCGCAGGGCACGGTGCGATTTTCGTGGGTGACGTCGATCTCCAAAACAAGATCGCGGCGTTTGGCGATGGCCTCGATCTGCCGGACGATGTCGGCGACCGCGAGTTTGCGGTTGGCATCCGATGCGCTTCGCATATCGATGGTAAACGACACTTGTCCCGGAATGACGTTCGTCGCACCAGGCATCGCGGTGATGTAGCCGACCGTGCCGACCAGGCCGTCATCCGTCTTGCAAAACGTTTCGATCGCCACGATGCACTCGGCCGCGCCCGCCAGCGCGTCGCGGCGCAGCGCCATCGGAACGGTCCCGGCCTGTCCGGCCAGGCCTTTCAGCGAAACCGCAAGACGCGTCGCGCCGGAGATCGCGGTGACGACGCCCACCGGGAGGTTCTCGGTCTCGAGCACGGGGCCCTGCTCGATGTGCAATTCGAGATAGGCCAACACCTCACCACGGATACGTGCGGCCTTGCCGACATGGTCGGCATCGAGACCGAACGTCGCCATCGCCTCCCGCATCGTGATGCCGCCGGAATCCTTGAATTGAAACACCCGCTCGTTGAGCGTGCCGGCGACGGCGCGGCTGCCGAGCAACGTCGAGGCGAAGCGCACGCCTTCT
The DNA here is from genome assembly GCA_031359885.1 of Tardiphaga sp. Taxonomy (GTDB): domain Bacteria; phylum Pseudomonadota; class Alphaproteobacteria; order Rhizobiales; family Xanthobacteraceae; genus Tardiphaga. The sequence continues at coordinate 6,394 of JANMAN010000217.1, forward strand.
TCATCGGCGAATGCGACGATCTCGATCGCAAACGGAAGCCGTTGATTGCGGCGATGCAGATCGGCCACGCAAGCAATCGCCGTCACGATACCGAGCGGCCCGTCCCAACGCCCCGCATCGCGCACCGTGTCGTAATGCGAGCCGAGCATCAGGCACGGCCGTCCCGAGACAGAGGCTTCGTAACGCCCGCAGACGTTGCCGATCGCATCGAGATGCGCGGCCATGCCGGCGTCACGCATCCATATCATCAGGAGGTCGGCGGCGGCGCGATGCTGCGGCGTGAGAAACACGCGCGCGATCTGATCCGGCCGTTCGGAAATGGCGGCCAGTTTATCGATGCGCGCAACGATCTCGGCCCCGAGCGCATGTGTCACGACGTGATCCATGCTCAGCCGATCCGCCAGGCATCGGCCGCGAGATGCGCCATGTTGGCGTGCCAGTGTTCGGCGATCTGTAGCCGCGTCGGCACCCAAACCTTGTCGTGGCCCGCGATGTAATCGAGGAATCGCATCAGCGACGCCGCGCGCCCGGGCCGCCCGACGACGCGGCAATGCAGGCCGACCGACATCATCTTCGGCGTCGTCTCGCCTTCGGCATAGAGCACGTCGAACGAATCTTTGAGGTAGTTGAAAAACTGGTCGCCGTCGCCGAAGCCCTGCGGATTGACGAAACGCATGTCGTTGGCGTCGAGACTGTAGGGGATGACCAGATGCGGCACGGCATCGGCTTTGATCCAGTATGGCAAATCATCCGCGTAAGAATCGCTGAGATAGCGAAGCCCGCCGGCGTCCATCAAAAGCCGCTGCGTATTGATGGAGCTGCGGCCGGTGTACCAGCCGAGCGGGCGCGATCCCGTCGCTTGCGTGTGCAGCGCGATCGAGTCCGCGATCAGCCGGCGTTCGACATCTTCCGGCATGTCCTTGTGCTCGACCCATTTCAGGCCGTGACTGGCGATATCCCAAGCCGCCTCGCGCATCGCGGCGACGATCTCCGGATTGCGCGCGAGTGCGCTCGCGACGCCGAACACGGTCGTCGGCATCTTGCGCGACGTGAACATCCGCCACAGCCGCCAGAACCCCGCGCGCGAGCCGTACTCGAACATCGATTCGATGTTGGCGTGGCGCATACCCGGCCATGGCTGCGCACCGAGCACATCCGACAAAAACGCCTCGGATGCGGGATCGCCATGCAGGATGTTGTTCTCGCCGCCTTCCTCGAAATTGACGACGAACTGCACGGCGATGCGCGCGCCGCCGGGCCATTTCGGGTCGGGCGGATTGCGGCCGTATCCCGCCAGATCGCGCGGATAAGGAGGGGTCATACTCAGACCTCCTCGAACCGCACCTTCTGCGCGCCCTTCCAAAGCACGGTCTTGCCGAGTTCGGCCAAGTGCTCGAGACCGGAGGTCAGCGTGATGAAATGGTTGCCGGCGAGTTGGCCCATCTTGCAGGCGAAGTGCACGCCACCATAGCCAAGCAGAATCTCGGTCTCGCTGATTCCGCCAGGGTACAGAATGACCTGTCCCGGCGCGGGATAGCTGGTGTGATTCTCATAGCCGACGCCGAAATCGAGATCGCCGAGCGGCAGCCAGACCGCCTCGCCGCTCCAGCGGACGTGGACCATCTGGCTTTGAAACGGCATGGCCTTGCGAAAGGCGGCGACGGTTTTCGGTGCGAGTTGTTCCTCGAACCGGGCCTGAAAAATGAAGTCTCCGGCATGGATAACAAGTTTGGACATGGCGTGGCTTTCAAACGAAACGGAACCGGCCATGCACCCTGCCGGAAACGCTCAAGCCACGCAAATCGGGAGCTCAACGCAAAGAGATGGTGGCGCCTTTGAGGGCGCCGCCACAAGTCTGGGGGGAGGTGTTTACTTCGCCGCCGGCTGCTGCTCGGGACGGCCGCCGCTGTCGGGGCCGACGCCAGACGCCGAGCCTGTCGGCGACGTGCGGTTATCCGGGACGGGATTGACCGGCTGGTAATTCTTCGGCTGGTCCGCGCGACCAGGGCTCTGCGCCATGCCTGACGTACCAGACGACGTCTTGCCGACTGGGCCGGGCGCCTGCGCCGTCTCGAAGCTCGACTTTTGATTGTAACCGACTGCCAGCAGGCCCATCGCGATGGCCGCGAAGACGGCGATGGCAATGAGGTCGGGTAGCGCGCCATTACCGGCCGGGCCCGCACTTGATCTGTTGTCACCGGTCAACGTGTCGGCGGCGATGTCGCGGTTGCGGCCGGATCGCAGGAACATCAGAAACGCGCCGGTGATGATCGCAAGACCTGCCACCAGCGTAAAAAACATCAACCAACTTACGGGACTGTCACCATTCATCGTCATCTCCTTTGGCAGAATTCCCGAGACGAATGCGGGCTGCGGCAGGAGGTTCCTAATTTCCGGGACTTCGAATTGCGGTGTCTTAAAGGCAGAAAATAAGGACCGCATTCACCCTATTCGATTTCTGATTTTTGCGGGCGAAGCGAGTTTTCGTGGGACCAAATTAGCGGTCCGGCGTTGTCGTCGAAACAGGAATGCGACATGAAAAAGACCGACGTTTTAATCCAACAATTTCGCGAGTTTATCACTGACGAACGATTCCCATGCGTTGGCGCAAAAGCGGCCCTTTCAAAGGGTAAGATGCATGTGATCGTCGCACGGCATCTGGACTCGAACTGGGATGACCGACGAATTTATAGCGGGCTCGAAGACATCGTCGCGTCGTATCGAAAAGACCGATCTTTGTTTCAAAGCTTCGCGGTTATTTTCGAAGGTCCGCATGGAATCGACGAGGAAGAATTCGAACAATTGCTGTGGTCGAGAGCCGAGAGCCTGACCAACAAAGATGTTTGGTCGGGACGGCCGAAGGACAAGCGCGTCAGCAGCGATCCGGACGATCCGCATTTTTCGCTAAGCTTCAATGGCGAAGCCTTCTTCATTGTGGGACTTCATCCCAATGCAAGCCGACCGGCGCGACGGTTTCGTCGTCCCGCGATGGTGTTCAATTTGCATGATCAGTTCGAGCAGCTTCGTGCTCTGGGAAAATACGAAAAGATGAAAGAAAAAATCATCGAGCGAGATGTTGCGCTCGCCGGCGATGCGAACCCGATGCTCGCGATGCACGGCACCATCTCCGAGGCGCGGCAATATAGCGGACGGGTCGTCGACTCCGAATGGAAATGCCCGTTCAATCCGGTGGCCCGGCCGTGACGGCACAGCGCATTTCACCGCGATCCGGCACCGCGTTCCGTCTCAACAGGGGACAAAAGCTGACGGTCATCGATCCGCAAGGCGAGCAGGTGTCCGATCTCGTCGCATTCAGCGCTACTGATAAGCGCGAAGTCATTTCGTCCGGCCGAAGCCTCGACTACGCCAGCAAGCTCTATCTCACGACGGGCGATCCGCTTTACTCCAACCGCAGCAATGTGATGCTTCGCATCGTCGAGGATAAGGTCGGACGGCACGATTTTCTGCTGACGCCCTGTTCGAAGGATACGTTTCGGATCATCTACGGCGACACCGAACCGCATCGCGGATGTTTCGGGAATCTCGAAGCAGCGCTCGCGCCGTTCGGCATCGTCGGCGACGATATTCCGGTCGCATTCAACTGCTTCATGAACGTCGTGCTGAACCCCGACAGCGGTGCATTTACGGTGGAAGCCCCGACGAGCAAGACGGGCGATTTCATCACGTTTCAGGCCGAGATGGATTTGATCGTCGGGTTGACGGCGTGTTCCGCGCTTCAGTCGAACAACTATGCATTCAAGCCGATCGACTACCTCGTGGAGGACTAAGCTCGATCGTTTGTGCTTGGCTGTGAACTAGATCGCTTTCTTGATCCAGACTTTGTTGTCGTGGAACGCAGCCCCGCCATAGGGCGCGACCGGTTCGGCGCCGGTCAACACGTTGATGCCTTTGCCGCCGCGATGCGATTTGTTGGGGTGTACCGACTCCGCAATCAGCACGCCGCGTTGCAGGCCGTCGAATAGTTTCAACGCCAGGACGGTCTCGCCACGCGTGTTGCCGAGCGTCACCATATCGCCATCCGCCAGCGACAACGTTGCCGCGTCTGATGGGTGCATCATCACCGACGGAGTGCCCTCGCGCGCCTGTGATGATGGCGTCTCGTTAAAGGACGTGTTGAGGAAGCTCCGCGCCGGGCTCGTGGCCAATCGGAACGGATGCGCGTCGTCGGCCGCCTCGATGACATTCCAATGATCCGGCAGCGCCGGCATGCCATCCCATGCGCCCATCAGGCCG
>JANMAN010000220.1:0-8407 GCA_031359885.1 Tardiphaga sp.
GAGGGCATTTCGCCGACCGATTCCTATGTTGCCATCGCCGCCGTCGATCTCTTAGGCGAAATCCATCACAACGGATCGCATCAGCGCTTTCAGCGCGGCGTCACCAATTATCCGACGATCGACGACGATGTCGATTTGATCACCAATCAAGAGTTGCGACTGATCTACAAGCCGTCCGGCTCGAACCAGATTCATATCGGCTCGCTGCAACAGGACCAGTCCGTGCTGGCCTATGTCGATGTCGAGGAGATGCTCAGCAAGCATTTCGCCGTGCTTGGGTCCACCGGCGTCGGCAAATCGAGCGGCGTGTCGCTTCTGTTGAACGAGATCCTGTTGGCGCGGCCGAATCTGCGCATCTTCCTGCTCGACGTCCATAATGAATATGGCCGCTGCTTCGGCGACCGGGCGCTCGTGCTCAACCCCCGCAATTTGAAGCTGCCGTTCTGGCTGTTTAACTTCGAGGAAATCGTCGACGTTCTGTTCGGCGGTCGGCCGGGCATCCCGGAGGAACTCGAAGTGCTCTCCGAGGTCATTCCGATGGCCAAGGCGATGTACACGCAATATCAGAATTCGGACCGCATCGGCCTGAAGCGGATCGATGCGAAGACCATCGGTTATACGGTGGACACGCCTGTTCCCTATCGTCTGGTCGATCTGATCTCGCAGATCGACGAGCGCATGGGTAAGCTCGAAAACAGATCGTCGCGCATCATCTATCACAAGCTGATCTCGCGGATCGAAACGGTCCGCAACGATCCGCGCTACGCGTTCATGTTCGACAACGCCAATGTCGGCGGCGACACCATGGCGGAAGTCATCAGCTATCTGTTCCGGTTGCCGGCCAACGGCCGCCCGATGACGATCATGCAGCTCGCCGGATTTCCCGCGGAAGTCGTCGATTCCGTCGTTTCGGTGCTGTGCCGGATGGCGTTCGATTTCGGCCTGTGGAGCGACGGCGTCTCGCCGCTGCTGTTCGTCTGCGAGGAAGCGCATCGTTATGCGTCGGCGGACCGCAGCATCGGATTCGGACCGACCCGCAAGGCGGTATCGCGGATCGCCAAGGAAGGCCGCAAATACGGCGTCTATCTCGGTTTGGTGACGCAACGTCCGGCCGAACTCGACGCCACCATCATCTCGCAGTGCTCGACGCTGTTCACGATGCGGCTCGCCAACGATCGCGACCAGGCGCTGCTGCGCTCGGCGGTCTCGGATGCGGCCGCCAATCTTCTGTCGTTCGTGCCGTCATTGGGCACGCGCGAAGTGCTGGCGTTCGGCGAAGGTGTCGCGTTGCCGACGCGGCTGCGTTTCAAGGACGTGCCGGCGCATCAATTGCCGCGCAGCGAGGCGACCATCGCGACCGCGCCGTCCGTCATCGCCGGCCACGACATTCATTTCGTCGGCGCGGTACTCGAACGCTGGCGCGGTGCCACCACCCATCGCGACGGCGCGGGCGAACCGGGCTTCGTCGAACGCCCGCAACCGCGCACGATGGAGTCGCCGATGCTGCAACCCTCGCTCGGCCTCGATCCGGATCGCTTCTCGCTCCTCAAGAAACCGCTGCGCTAGTTTTGAGCAGCGTCATCGCCTAGTGTCCTGGCTCATCACCGAGCTGGACGACGATCATGACGCAGACTTCGACGACGACGCGCTTCCCGATGCCCGCGATCGCTTCGCTGCCCGACGATATCCGCACGCGCATTCTCGCCGTGCAGGAAAAATCCGGCTTCGTGCCCAACGTCTTTCTGGCGCTGGCATCGCGGCCGGACGAATTCCGCGCCTTCTTCGCCTATCACGACGCGCTGATGGAGAAAGATGGCGGGCTCACGAAAGCCGAGCGCGAGATGATCGTGGTCGCGACCTCCGCCGCCAACCAGTGCCATTACTGCGTGATCGCGCATGGTGCGATCCTGCGCATCCGCGCGAAAAATCCGCAGATCGCAGATCAGATCGCGATCAACTACCAGAAAGCCGACATCACGCCGCGTCAGAAAGCGATGTTGGATTTCGCGATGCAGGTCAGCGTCGATGCCGCATCGGTCTCGGAGCACGATTTCGCCGAGGTTGCGGCGCATGGCTTCAGCGATGACGACATCTGGGACATCACCGCGATCGCGGCCTTCTTCGCGCTGTCGAACCGGATGGCCAACGTCACGTCGATGAAGCCGAACGACGAGTTTTATATGATGGGCCGGCTGCCGAAGTAGCGCAGCGCCCTCAGTCGTCGGATGCGGGGCCGCACCAGCCCGGCAGATAGATCGCATCGTGACTCTTGGCCAGAGCGAGCGCCTTTTCCAGCGCCTTGCTGAAATCGGTTTCGACCGTTTTGCGCGAGAGATTACGGCGCAAAAAATCCGCCCACAGAAACTCGCTGAACGGCGTGGTGTCCTTGGCGTAACCGCCCGCCCGTCGCAGCTCTCCCGCAAGGCTGCGGAACGGATCGTCTTTCAAACCGGCGATGGTCTTTGGGATATCCTTGAAGCTGCGCCGCTCGCCCTTGGCATCATAAGGATAGACCCAGCGTTTGTTGTCGAGCACGCCCCAGAAGGCGTCGCGATCCACCATGGTCAGATCGGCGATGACGGTCACGAAGACATCGGTGATCCCCTCTTCGTGCAGCGCGCGTGCCAGATGATGATGATCGACGACGTAGTACTTCTTGTCCGGTCCGCACACGACGGGAATCATGTGTTTCCCGATCGTCTCCGCCTGCTTCTTCGCTCTCTTGGCGCGGAAGCGTTGCCGCTTTTCCTTGACCTCGCGCATGCCGACCGTCATCTGCGTCGGCCGCAGCGACAGGATCGGCACCGGCTGCAGAATCGGTTCGCGGACATTCGCCATCGCAAGGCTCCTGATTTCGTTTTGATCGCGCAATCCTGATTGCACGCCGGCTGTCATGGACGTGCCGATTATGATAGGCCAGCCTCATGACATCGCACCAGCCAGTTGCCGCGCCGGAGGAGCATCAAGTGCTCAAATTCCGACCGCGCACCAGCGATATGCTGCGTGACGACGAAGCGGTCGCGCCGGTCGAGGCCGACATGCCCGACGATTTCAAACATCGCATGTGGACCAACGCCGCCGCCTTTGCCTTTACGGTGTCGCTGACGGCGTTCGGTATATGGATCGCGGTTTTGATGTCGGATGTGCGCACCAAGCAGGATTGCGTGCTGATGGGACGACGAGATTGCGCGCGTGTGGCCACGCCTTCGGGGACGACCGAGGTAATGGCGCCGACACATTCCGGCGTCTCACGCCCCTGAACTGCCATTGAACTCCCATTGAACTCATGGGCCCCGTCCGTTATACGGGCGATCAACGCTATATGACCGGACGGGGCCGCGCAGGCCATCGCCCCTGCCCCATCCGATTTTTTCCCAATGGATCAAAGGCTTAATGATGTCCACCACATTCGATCAGGTTGCCACCATTATTGCGGAAACTTGCGACATTCCGCGCGACACGATCACACCTGAGAGCCACGCGATCGACGATCTCGGCATCGACAGCCTCGATTTTCTCGACATCGCCTTCGCCATCGACAAGGCGTTCGGAATCAAGCTGCCGCTCGAAAAGTGGACGCAGGAAGTCAATGACGGCAAGGCGACGACCGAGCAGTATTTCGTGTTGAAGAATCTCAGCGCGCGCATCGACGAATTGGTCGCGGCCAAGGGCGCGTAACGCGTCGCCATGAACCTCGAATATTTCCACATGGTTGACCGCATTGCCGCCCTCGACGTCGGCAAAGGTACAATCACGGTCGAAGCTCAGGTGCCGAAGGCGAGCACCGTGTTCGAGGGTCATTTTCCCGGCTACCCACTCATGCCCGGCGTGCTTCTCGTCGAGGCCATGGCGCAGTCGTCCGGTTGGCTGATCGTCGCGTTGCAAAAGTTCGAGCGTATGCCGTTCCTCGCCGCGGTGAAGGAAGCCAAGATGCGGAATTTCGTGACGCCCGGCGAACTGATGACCATCGACGTCAAACTCTCGCATGACGGCTCGGGCTTCGCGATCACCGACGCGACGATTCGCATTGCCGGCAAATTGACCTGCAACGCGCAGCTCACATTTCGTCACGTCCCGTTTCCGAATGCGGATCTGCGCGGCCATATGGAAACGATGGCGAAGCGTATCGGTTTTCCCTACGAGACGATGAACGCGCCGGCGATCCAGCAGGCCGCGCGCGATGGCTGATACACCGACGACGTCAGCCGCGCCTGTCGAAGTCTGGATCACCGGCGTCGGTCTTGCGACCTCGCTCGGCGACAGCCTCGATGCCCATTGGGATGCGTTGAACGCCGGCCGCATCAATGTCGACGAAACCGGCTACGCGCCTTACGTCGTGCATCCGTTCGCGCCCGTCAGTTTCGACACGCAGATCCCAAAGAAGGGCGACCAGCGCCAGATGGAAGCCTGGCAACGGATCGGCACCTACGCGGCCGGTTTGGCATTGGATTCGGCGGGCATCAAGGGCGACAAGGATGTCCTCGCCAAGATGGACATGATCGTCGCCGCAGGCGGCGGCGAGCGCGATCTTGTGGTCGATGCCGGAATTCTCAACGCGGAAAACTATGGCACAACGCCGCCGGGCATTCTCAACGAACGCCTGATGAACGATCTGCGGCCGACGCTGTTTCTTGCGCAATTGTCGAACCTGCTCGCAGGCAACATCGCGATCGTGCATGGCGTGACCGGATCGTCGCGCACGTTCATGGGCGAAGAAGCCGCCGGCTGCGATGCCGCACGGATCGCGCTTGCGCGCATCGCATCCGGACAGAGCGACATCGCGCTGATCGGGGCCGCCCACAATGGCGAGCGCAAGGATTTGCTGCTGCTGTACGAGTTCGACAACTTCAATTTGAGAAACAAGCACACGCCGGTCTGGGCGCGCGACACCGACAGCGGTTTCGCGCTCGGCTCGGCGGGCGCGTTTCTCGTGATCGAATCGCGCGCCCACGCGGAGAAGCGCGGCGCGAAACCGTTCGCACGTCTCACCAGCGTCGTTGCGGATCAGGCCCGGCGCAAAGAGCCGGGGCAGATCACGGAAGCTTTGTCCACGCTGTGGGATGAACTCGGAGCGGTCACCGGCGCGCGTGCGATCATTTCGGGCGCGACAGGTGCGCAGCCTGCAACGTCCGAAGAGAAAGACTTTCTCGCATCGCATAAGGACGTCGCGGTGCGCGCGACCGGAACGATTTTCGGGCACACCCTCGATGCGCAATTCCCGCTCGGGCTTGGGCTTGCCGCGCTTGCAGTCTCGCGCGGCGAATTGTTCGCACCGAACGACGCATCGGGCTTCGAGATTGCAATGACCGACAAGCCGACCCAGATTGTCGTGATCGGCACCGGCCATTGGCGCGGCGAAGGCATGGCGCTTGTCGAGGCCGTGACCTGACTGTAGACGCCGGACGCGGGGACAAAATGACAGCAACGCGCGATAAATTCGGCCGTCCGATCGTCGTCGTCACCGGCATGGGCGTCGTGACCTCGCTCGGTGCGGGCAAGACCGACAATTGGACGAAGCTGACCGCGGGCGAATCCGGCATTCGCACGATCACGCGCTTTTCGACCGACGGCATGAAAACGACGATCGCGGGCGCGGTCGATTTTCTCAACGTCGATCCGATGACGTCGGCGGCGCTCTCGGAGCGGCTCGCGGACATGGTGGCGGAAGAAGCCATCGCGCAATCCAACATCGGCACGCGAGGCGATTTCCCCGGCCCGTTGTTTCTCGCGGTCTCGCCGATCGAGATCGAGTGGCCGCAGCGGCAGGCGGTCGCGCGCGCTGCCGGGGCTAACGCCGGCATCGATTACGATGTGCTGCTGCGCGCCAGCGGCGGCGGACAATTCGCGCCCTATCACCGCCGTTTTCAGTTTGCATCGGTTGCTGATCATCTTGCCGACACCTACGGCACCAACGGCTCGCCGATTTCGCTGTCGACCGCCTGCGCGTCCGGCGCGACCGCAATTCAACTCGGCGTCGAATCGATCCGCCGTGGCGAGACGGATGCTGCGCTGTGCGTTGGCACCGAAGGCTCGATCAATCCGGAGGCGATGATCCGCTTTTCTTTGTTATCCGCGTTGTCGATGCAGAACGCCGATCCGAAAACTGCGTCGAAACCGTTTTCGAAAAACCGCGACGGTTTCGTGATGGCGGAAGGCGCCGGCGCGCTGGTGCTGGAAAGCATGGAAGCGGCAATCGCGCGTGGCGCGAAAATCCTCGGCATCCTCGCCGGCTGCGGCGAACTGACGGATTCGTTTCATCGCACGCGATCGAGCCCGGACGGCAAACCGATCATCGGCTGCGTCCGCAACGCACTGGCCGATGCCGGCATGGTGTCGGATCAGATCGACTACATCAACGCGCATGGCACGGCGACGCCCGAAAACGACAAGATGGAATATCTCGGCATCTCCACGGTGTTCGGCGAGCGGGCCAAACAGATCCCCGTGTCGTCCAACAAATCCATGGTCGGCCATACGATCTCCGCGGCGGGCGCGGTCGAAGCCGTGTTCTCGCTGCTGACGCTGGAGCATCAGCGCATTCCGCCGACCATCAACTATCTGGTTCCCGATCCCGCGATCCCCTTCGACGTCGTGCCGAATACGGCGCGCGACGCGCGCGTCACCGCCGTGATGTCGAACTCGTTCGGGTTCGGCGGCCAGAATGCCTCGCTGATTCTAACGCGCGAGCCGGTGTAAGGGCGAAGTCCGCTCATCCCCGCGGAAGCGGAGATCCAGCCGTTGCAACGCAATTTCCGTCGCTCTGGATACCCGCTGACGCGGGTTTGAGCGGCGGAGATTCAATAAAGTCGAAGTCGCCTTCAATACTCTCCGACGGTTGACGTGCCAACGCGAAACGGCGATACGCGACCCGATTCAATCCCTTTGCCGGAAGGCACGATCCGATGCGTGCGCTCACTCTCGTTTCCGAACGTCAATTGTCCGTCGTCGATAGACCGCCGCCGCCGCCGCCCGCCGCGGGCGAAGTGCAGATCCGCGTCAAGGCGGTCGGCCTGAACCATATCGACGTCTGGGGCTATCGCGGCATGGCGTTCGTCAAGCGCACGCTGCCGATCGTGGTCGGCGCGGAAGCCTCGGGTGAGATCGCCGCGATCGGCGACGGCGTGACGCGATTCAAGATAGGCCAGAAGGTCGTGATGTACGGCGCGCTGACCTGCGGCCATTGCCAAGCCTGCACCGAGGGCCGCGACAATTTCTGCGAGAACGTCGGGGGGCTGCTCGGCTTTCATGTCGACGGCTTCGGCCGTGAGTTGCTGAACTTCCCCGAGCGGCTGACGATTGCCGCGCCGGATAACGTCTCGTCGCGCGATGCCGCCTGCGCACCGATCGCGTTCTCGACCGTGCAGCACATGCTGTTCGACAATGCGAAATTGCAGCCCGGCGAAACCATCCTCGTGCAAGCCGGCGGCTCCGGCATCGGCACCGCGGCGATCATGATGGCGAAGGCGATCGGCTGCACCGTCATCACCACGGTCGGCGACGATGCTAAGATCGAAGGCGTCAAGGCGCTCGGCGCGGACCACGTCATCAACTATCGCAAAGATAGATTCGAGACGATCACGCGCAAGCTGACCAAGAAAAAGGGCGTCGATGTCGTGTTCGAGCATGTCGGCGCGGACACCTTCAACGGCTCGCTGCTGGTGATGAAACGGGGCGGCCGCCTCGTGACCTGCGGCTCGACCTCCGGGCCGAGCATCACGTTTAACCTGATGCAGTTGTTTCAACAGCAATACCGCATCTTCGGGTCGTTCGGCGCGACGATGACCAACATCTCCGAAAGCCTCGACAAGATGGCCGGCGGGATGTTGCCGGTGATCGACACCGAAGTGCCGCTCGACGACGTCGCCACCGCTTTGGCGCGGATGGAAAGCCGCCAGGTGTTCGGCAAAATCATCGTCAACTTCTGATGCCGAAATTGATGCCAAGGTTGGTGCGTCGCGCCAGAGCCAGACTGAAGCCGGCCGGCGAAGCGGTCATCGGCGGTTTGACGGTCGGCATGCTGCGCACCACGCGGTATTTTGACGACGTGAAGACCGCCAATCTGTTCGGGCTGATCGCGCAAAAAATCGCGCCGTTCACGCGCGAGGACAAGGTCGGCCGCGCCAACCTCACCGCCGCATTTCCGGAAAAATCCGCTGCGGAAATTCAAGCGATCCTCTCCGGCGTATGGGACAATCTCGGCCGCGTCGGTGCCGAATTCGCGCATCTCGACCGCATCTGGAAATACGACGTCGATCATCCCGAAACCAGCCGCATCGAAATTTCCGAACGATCGCATGAGTTGTTTTCGCAGCTGCATGACGACGGCAAGCCGGCTTTGATCTTCGCGAGCCATCTCGGCAATTGGGAATTGCCGGCGCTCGCCGCGTCGGCGCACGGCCTGAAATCC
>JANMAN010000029.1:0-4173 GCA_031359885.1 Tardiphaga sp.
CGGGTCGGTCTCGTGCGGATTGGAAGACATTTTTAAGATCGGCGAAGCCCGAGAACTCCGACGAGTTCTTCTCTTAATGAAATTCGGTCGCGTCGGCCTATAGCCTCGCGACGGTCGTCTTGCAGGTGCCGGGCGGCCCCCAGAATACGAGCGACCCGAGCGTGCGGGTTTCCAACATGCGCGTCAGCGCGCCGTCCGGGCCGAGGATGTGATCTTGACCGACGACTTCGTCGAGCGCCTTCGGCCGCAGCCGATCTGGCAGCGGACGCGGCGCGTCGTGGTCAAGCCCCGCAGCGGCGAAGAGGTTCTGCGACGGCTGAGGGCGTTTCGGGGTCATGGGGTAACTTGTCCCGACGTCATCCTGAGGTGCGAGGGCAGGATACGCGCAAGGTGCTTGCCGCGACGTTGGCGCGCCCGAGCCTCGAAGGATGGAGCGGACAACAGCATCCTTCGAGGCTCGCCCCAAATGACCGCGCAAGAGCGCGGTCGGGCGAGCACCTCAGGATGACGCTGTGCCCCAAGCTGCCTCATCCCCCCAACGTCACGTTGATCTGCTGGCCGCCGCGCACGACGATGATGCGCCACAGCCGCGCCGGATCGCGCGTGACCTTCTCAAGATCGGCGGTCTTGGCGATCTTGGTGCCATTCACGGCGAGGACGATATCGCCCTTCTGGAAGCCGACATTCGCAGCGGTCGCATCGTCGGTCAGGTCGACCACCACGACGCCTTCGGTGCCGGAATCGAGCCGCAATTCGTCGGCGACCGCCGGCGAGATGTTGGCGACCTTCGCGCCTTGGAACGGCGAACGCGATTTGAGAACGATCTCGTCGCGCCCGGTGTCGGGCGCAGTCTCGAGCGGGACCGCGAGCTTGACGAGTTTGCCGCTGCGCTGAACGTCCACCTGCGCATTGCCGCCGAGCGGTTGGGTCGCGAAACGATACTCGAACGCATTGGTGTCATCGACGCTTTGACCGTTGATGCCGACGATCAGATCGGACGGCTTCAAGCCGGCGCGCGCGGACGGACTACCCGGCGAAACGTTGGCGACCAGCGCGCCGCTCGGCACCTTGAGCCCAAGCGTCTCGGCGATCTCGGGTGTAACGGTTTGCAGACGCGCGCCCAGCCACGGCCGCTTGACGGCCTTGCCGCCGCTCTTGGCCGACGCCACGACGACGCGCACCATGTTGGCCGGAATGGCAAAGCCGATGCCCTGCGAGCCGCCCGATCGCGAGAAGATCGCGGTGTTGACGCCGACAAGCTTACCGGTCGCATCGACCAGCGCGCCGCCTGAATTGCCCGGGTTGATCGCAGCGTCGGTCTGAATGAAGAACTGATAGTCGGTGATCCCGACTTGCGTGCGGGCGAGCGCCGAGACGATGCCGTGCGTCACGGTCTGGCCGACGCCGAACGGATTGCCGATCGCCAGCACGACGTCGCCGACGAGAAGATCGTCCGAGTCCGCGAAATCCAACGTCGCGAATTTGTCCTTGGTGTCCTTCAGGCGCAGAACGGCGAGGTCGGTCCGGCTGTCCTTCAGCACGACCTCGGCCTCGAATTCGCGCTTGTCCGCGAGCGAGACCTTGACCTGATCCGCGCCCTCGATGACGTGGTTGTTGGTGACGACCAAGCCCGATGCATCGACCATCACGCCGGAGCCGAGCGACCGCGCCATCTGTTCGGGCTGCATGCCCTGCCCGCCGCCGCCGAAGAAGCGCCGAAAGATCGGATCCTCCATCAGCGGATTGCGGTTCTGAATCACCTTCGACGCAAAGACGTTGACGACGCCCGGCTGCGCCCGCTGCACGATGGGCGCGTAACTCAGACGCAGTTCGCCGGCCGACGACGGGACACGGCGCTCCTGCGCTGTCGCGGGCAGCGCGATGACGGTCGAGACGAGAATTGCAGTGACAATGCGGAGCATGAGGCCGACCGTGTTTCGGGGAAGATTTCGAGCCAGATATAGGCGTTTCGTGGCCCGAAGAGAAGCGGCAGCGCTGTCGCGCGTTCCGCGCCGCCTTGCAATTTGCTCGGCGGATAGCACCTGTGACACAAGTGTCCCGGGCGCGGCGCGGCACAAGCCTGCGCAATGCAAAGCATTGTCGCACGGCGCAGTGGCGCTCCGCAGAACCGGGACCGTAGCGAAGGCAGGCTTTCGTACGGTCCCGGCTCTGCGACGCAGCGTTGTCGGCTTCGCCGACCGCTGCATCGCGGCCGGGACACGAAGCAGAACTTTCCAAAAAAGGAGAACGCCTGATGAAGGCCGTCGGATATTCCAAATCGCTGCCGATCGACGACGCCGATTCGCTGATCGATTTTACCGCCGACAAACCGCAGCCGACCGGCCGCGATATTCGCGTCGCCGTGAAGGCAATCTCGGTCAATCCGGTCGATGCCAAGGTGCGCAAGCGCGCCGCGCCCAAGGCGGGCGAACACAAGATTCTCGGCTATGACGCCGCCGGCGTGGTCGATGCCGTCGGTCCCGACGTGACGCTGTTCAAAGCGGGCGACGAGGTCTTCTACGCCGGTTCGATTTTGCGGCAGGGCACCAACGCCGAATATCATCTGGTCGACGAGCGCATCATCGGCCGCAAGCCGACATCGCTCGATTTCGCGCATGCTGCGGCACTGCCGCTGACGTCGATCACCGCATGGGAGTTGCTGTTTGATCGGTTGGGCGCGACACCCGGCAAGAGCGTCGATCCGCGCACGCTCTTGATCGTCGGCGGCGCAGGCGGCGTCGGTTCGATCCTGATCCAGCTCGCGCGTCGCTTAACCGGCCTGACGATCGTCGCGACCGCGTCGCGCGCGGAATCGCAAGCTTGGTGCCGCGACCTCGGCGCGCATGCCGTGATCGATCACAACGCGGCGATGAAAGAGCAGATCGATGCGCTCAAGCTGCCGCCGGTCGCGCTGGTCGCAAGCCTGACCAACACCGATCAACATCTGAAAGCGCTGGCCGACATCATCGCGCCGCAGGGTCGCTTCGGTTTGATCGACGATCCGCCGTCGTTCGAACTTGCGCTGTTCAAAGGCAAGGCCTGTTCGGTGCATTGGGAATCGATGTTCACGCGCTCGTCGTTCCAGACCGACGACATGATCGCGCAGCATCATCTGCTGAACGACGTCTCCGATCTGATCGACAAAGGCGTGCTGCGCACCACCTTCGACCAGAATTTCGGCACCATCAACGCGGCGAATCTGAAACGCGCGCATGCGCTGATCGAGAGCGGCAAGTCGCGCGGCAAGATCGTGCTTGAGGGGTGGTGATCGGGCGTTATCGCGCGCCGCGCAGGATGACGCCGTACCAGCCGAGGCCCTTATAGGTCTCGTAACCCGGCGTCGCATGGAAGGCGACCATCGCGCCGGATGCGTCCTGATAGCAACCGCTGCGGCGGCCTTGCAGGGTGAGCGGAAAACGTTCCGGCGGCGGGGCGTTCGCTTCCGACGCCGCGATGACGCGGAAGTTCGCATCGACCAACAAAACGCGTGCGTTGTCGTTCTCGCCGACACGCACGCCCTGCACGATCGCACGTGCCTGCGTCTCCCAATCGAAATGCACGGCCAGCACGCCGATCGGACGGCCGCTGCTGTCGCCGCCGGCACGCACGCTCGCGCAATAGGTGGCGACCTGCGCGTTGTTCAACAACGGCTGACGCTCGACGTCGCCGGCCACGTAGTCGTCGCCGGATCGCAGCGCCAACGCTTCGCGAAACCATTTCGTGGACGCGACGTTGCGGCCTTTGACGTCGAAACGAGCCGGCATGCCGTTGGCGATGACCGTGCCGTCGAGATTGCACAGCCACAGATCGAGGTAGACCGTGTAGGCGCCGAGGATCACGGCCAACCGCTGCGAGGCAAACGCTGCGTCGGCGGGCTCGCTATTTGCCGCGCATTGTACGACGGCGGAGTCGGTCGCCCACCACCGCACGTCGCAGGTCCGCTCATAGAGATTGAGGTCGATCAATTCGATTGCGTTCAGCGACAGATCGACCATGCGGTCGGCCATTGCGCGCTCCGCCATGCCGCTGATCGAGTGCATCAGATCGGCAGTGCGGCTGGTGAGTTGCGTTTCAAGTTCGCGCGCGATGGTCTCGACCTTCTGGCCAACATTGCGAACCTCTTGCGCCACCACCGCGAAGCCGCGACCCTGCTCGCCGGCGCGCGCGCTCTCG
>JANMAN010000253.1:0-6076 GCA_031359885.1 Tardiphaga sp.
GGATTTCAAATCGCGCGCGGCGTCCTTGACGTCGTCGAAGGTTTTTTTCAGGTCGGCCATTTCGGCCTCACGCATCGCCTCGTTGAACTGGCCCTGAAACTCGGAGGCCATCTTGCGCGCTTTGCCCATCCATTGCCCGACCATGCGGAGCACGCCGGGCAATTCCTTCGGACCGATTGCGATCAGCGCAACGACGCCGATCACGACAAGCTCACTCCACCCGATATCGAACATAGTGTCTTTCGCTCACGCCGCGTTGGATTTATCGTGCGGCGCGCCTCGCGTCGTCAGACAGCCTTGCTGCCGACATCGGTTCGGGTCGCCGACGGCGGCGGCGCGGAATGGTCGATCGACTTTACAGGCTCGGCGGGCTCGGCCGGCTTGGTCTTGTCGTCGTCCTGCATGCCCTTCTTGAAAGCCTTGATGCCCTGCGCGACGTCGCCCATGAGGTCTGAAATCTTGCCGCGTCCGAACAGAAGCAACACGACGCCGATCACGACGACCCAGTGCCAGATACTGAGGGAACCCATCTTGAAATCCTTATGACGTCGCCGGTCGCCCGGCCCAATCTGACCGGAACGTAGGCTGCGGAGGTGGCAAAAACAAGGACTTAACCCAGCGCGAATTCGCACATCGCATCATGGTTACGGTCCCGCCTGACGCGTCAGCCCTTGTCGTCTCGGTCGCCGTCCGGGTCTGTCTCTTCGGCATTGGGGGCGCGTTCGATGCCTGAGCTGTGCTCTGCATCAGGCTCTACATCGTCAACTGCCCCGTCAATCTCGTTCTCGTTGTCGACGTCACCAGTCGCGGACGCTGCGGCCGTCGCACCTTCGACCTCGTCTGTCGGTGTAGTCGGCTGATCGACCAGGCCTGGAAACTCAGGCTCGAGCGCGATCGAGAGATCGAGCTCGCCGTCTTCCAGCGGGTCCTCGTCTTCGCGGAGCGCCGGATCGTCTGATGGCGTGGGCACGCTGAAGCCGCCCGGCAGGCGCGAATCCAGCAGGCCCGTGCCTTTCAGTTCCTCGAGGCCCGGCAGGTCGCCGAGCGCCTCCAGGCTGAACTGCGACAGGAATGCCTCGGTGGTCCCGAAAGTCAGCGGGCGACCCGGCGTCTTGCGACGGCCGCGCGGCTTGATCCAACCTGTCTCCAACAGCACGTCGAGCGTACCTTTGGAGGTGATGACGCCGCGGATGTCCTCGATCTCGGCCCGCGTGACCGGCTGATGATAAGCGATGATCGCTAGCATCTCGATCGCCGCGCGGGACAGACGGCGCGTTTCGGTGCTCTCGCGCGTCATCAGCCAAGCGAGATCGCCGGCGGTCCGGAACGTCCACTTGCTGGCGACGCGGACAAGGTTGACGCCACGCATCGCATAATCGGACTGCAACTGTAGTAATGCCGCTTTGACATCGACGCCCTCGGGCATCCGCTTGGCCAGCGCAGCCGTGTCGAGCGGCTCGGTCGAGGCGAACAGCAGCGCTTCGAGCAGCCGCAATTCTTCGGGTCGCACCTGCGGAGCCTCGTCCTGATGTTCGACGTCGACGACGCGTTTTTCAGCCAGACTGGCCATGGCTTCGTCTCCCTCTTCCACTCAACTAAACCGGCGCGTCCGGCGCGGCATGGGCCTCGCGCGTCGGATGCATCCGGAAATACAAAGGCGCAAACGCTGTCTTCTGATTGAGGTCCATGACGCCTTCACGGACCAGCTCGAGCGCCGCCGCAAAACTCGAGGCCATCACGGTGGCGCGCTGCGAGGGATCGGCGACATACGCCAGCAAATATTCGTCGAGCCGGCCCCAGTCTTCCGCCATTCCGACAAGCCGTTCCAGCGATGCCCGCGCTTCCTTGAGCGACCACACCGTCCGTCGCGCCAGATGTACGCTTGCGAGTACACGTGTCTGGCGCTGCGTCGCATAGGCGGTCAACAGGTCGAACAGCGTCGCGGTGAATTTCGGATGCTTGATCTCGGCGATATGCTCGGCCTTGCCGCGCGGAAAGATGTCGCGCTGCAATTGCGGCCGGGTCATCAGGCGGTTCGATGCTTCGCGGATCGCTTCGAGCCGTCGCAGGCGATTGGCCAGCGCGGTCGCCATGTCTTCGGCGCTGGGGCCGTCCGGGGTCGCCGGCTCCGGCAGCAACAGACGCGATTTCAAGAACGCCAGCCAGGCGGCCATCACCAGATAGTCCGCCGCGAGTTCCAGCCGGATTTTGCGGGCTTCCTCGATAAACAGAAGATACTGATCGGCCAGCGCCAAAATCGAGATTTTATGCAGATCGACTTTTTGCTGCCGCGCGAGCGCCAGCAGAAGATCGAGCGGTCCTTCGTACCCCTCGACATCGACAACCAGCGACGGCTCGTCGTCAGCGGCGATCTCAGCCGGCAAACCAGTCTCGAAGGACAGGATTTCTGCGCTCATGCGCTCGCCTCCGCTCGCGCGATCAGCGCATCCAATTCGGCGCGAGCAGCAATACGGTCGAAGGCGATCGGCGGTTGTCGCGCCGCCAGAGCCCGATCGGCACGCGCCAGTGCGTCGCCAGCCAGAAACGGCGTCTCGGCAGCGACCTGCCGCATCTCGTCGAGCTTGCCGTTGCAGTGAAGAACCATATCGCAGCCGGCAGAGACGATCGCGCGGGTGCGTTCCGCGATCGTTCCGTCCAGCGCGTTCATCGAGACGTCATCGCTCATCAGCAAACCTTGAAACCCGATCGTGCCGCGAATCACTTCCGCGATGATTGTCGCAGATGTGGTCGCAGGTTGGGCGGCGTCGAAGGCGCTGAACACAACATGCGCGGTCATCGCCATCGGCAAATCCGCAAGCGGTTTGAACGCGGCGAAGTCGGTCCGTTCAAGTTCGTTCTTCGGCGTGTCGACGACCGGCAGCTTGAAGTGAGTGTCGGCGGTCGCCCGGCCATGGCCCGGAATGTGTTTGAGCACCGGCAATATGCCGCCCTGCTCCAACCCGTATGTAACCGCACGGGCAATGGCGGCCACCTTGTCCGGGGTTTTGCCATAGGCCCGATTGCCGATGACGGCGTCGGCATCTGCCACCGGCACGTCGGCCAACGGCAGGCAATCGACGGTAATTCTGAGGTCGGTCAGATCGGCGGCAATCAAGCGGCTGCTTAGGCGGGCGGCGGTCAATCCGGCATTCGAATCGGTGTCGTAGAGCTTGGAGAACACCGCCCCGGGCGGATAAGACGGCCAGTGCGGCGGTCCCAGCCTTTGGACCCGGCCGCCTTCTTGATCGATCAGCACCGGCGCATCCGGCGCACCGACACAATGGCGCATTTCTTCAACTAACGCAGCAACTTGTGTCGGAGTATCAACGTTACGCTTAAAGAGGATAAAGCCCCACGGCCGCTGGGCGCGCAGGAAGTCGCGCTCGTCCTCGGTGAGGGAGAGACCGGAAACGCCGGTGATGAATGCGCGCGGTGTGCTCATGGCGCGGATTAGACCGCACCCGCACCATGGGTCAAGGAAACGGCCGTTAATTCCTTTGGACGACGCACTGCCCGCCGGCAACTTTCAGATTGTTGCACACCGTCGAGGCATCTTCCGAACTGTTGAACGGACCGACCACCGCCCGGTAATAGGTGCCCTTGTCGCCAAGATCAGCCTTTTTGATCTGGGCCGAGCGCGATCCCAACACCGAGGGATACTTGCTTTGCAGCGCCTTATACGACGCCTGGGCGTCGCTTTCGCTGCGCTGGGAGGCCACCTGCACAACGTAGTTGCCGCTCGATGCAGGCGCGGCCTGGGTCGGTGTTGTCGTAGCGACGCGACTACGTGGATCGGCCGTTGCCGCCGATTGCGGGCTGAGCGACATCGGCGCGTTGGCGCTGGCGTTCGAATTCGCCGCTGGTTGCTTTGCGGCGGGCGCACGCGGCGCCGGCTTTGCGACCGGTACGCCGGCCGTATCGGTCTGATCGCCCTTCACCGCGAATGTCTTTATCTTGCGGGGCTCGTCGCCTGGTGCGGCCTGCGGAGCATTGGCCATCGATTTACCGGCCGGCGATACGCTCGATGTCGAGGGCGGGTTGCCGTTGGCGTTCAGCGGCGGGAATACGACACGTGGACCGGCCTTGCTGGGGTCGCGCGGATCGACCGGCGTCTCTTCGCGCGAGACCAGTTTCTCTGCGCCGTTGCCGGCCGCGAGGCGGTCTTGGATCAGCTTCCCGGAGGCATCGCCCGCGTTCGTCGGGGGCACCACTTTGATCGGATTGGTGTCGGCCTTGATGACCGGCGGCTCGCCTGAGCGGGGTGAGGCCACATAGTTGCGATAGGCATAAGCGCCGCCGGTGCCGACGATGGCCAGAGCCATCACCGCGGCGACGGTCATCAATCCCTTCCGACGCGGCTTGCGCTCGTCGGCATCGTCGTAGCCATTCTCCGGGTCGCCGTAACCGTCATCGACATATCCGGCGCTATGGCCGTGCTGCTGAGCGTACAATTCCTCGGGCGTCGGCTGGACCGCGCCATAGAGCGCATCGTCATAGCGGTCGTCGTGATGCTCCGGCTGCTGCGCGTAAGCGTCATGCGGCACTTCGTTGGCATAAGGGTCCGCGCCGGTCGCGAAGGACGGCGAGGCATGATCCGGCAAATGCTGAGTTTCTGGTTCGGCGCGAGCCTGCTGCGCAGCGTAGCGATGCAACGGGTGCGGGGTGGCGTTGATGTCGGTGTCCTGATCGACGGCAGGCGTCTCGACCGGCGACGGCGTCGGCACCGGCGGACGGTTCTGCAACGGGCGATGCTTCATCCAGGTTGGGCCGGACGCAGGGGTCGCCGGCGCGTCAGCGGCAGTCTCGCGAGCCTGGCGCTCCGCATAAGCCTGCGGCGGCGGCTCGACTGGCTGCGTGCGACGGGTCGGATGCGAGGGATTGGCGCGGCCGAAATTAGCGAAAGGGTCGGTTTGCCCGATCAGCCGGGCGAGTTCAGCCAACGGATCGGCGTCGACCTTGCCCCGCGGTGCATCGCGGTTGGCGTCGTCCGAGTGTGCGTGCCTGTCTTGATCGCGATCAGCCATGATACTCATTACACCCCCGTCGGGAGACGATCGGACCGCCCGACCGGGCGCAACGACCGCCGCCTGATTGCCGTCGTCGGTGCCAACTTGGTACCGAACCGATCGGCCGTCCCGCCTACCGCATCTCGGTCGGGGCGCTCACGCCGAGCACGGCGAGACCGGATGCCAGAACCGAAATGACGCTCTGAACCAATGCCAGTCGCGCCCTCGTTATTTGTGCATCATTAGTAATAATGAAGCGTAAATTGGGCAAATCCCGCCCCCGTGTCCAGGCGGCGTGAAATTCGCTCGCGAGATCATAGAGGTAGAACGCGACGCGATGCGGCTCATGAGCCAAGGCCGCCGCTTCGATCATCCTGGGATATAAGGCGAGCTGCCGCATCAGGCTGAGCTCGCTTGGATCGGTCAACAGTTCCAGCGCTGCTCCGGCAAGCGGGGTGGCGACGTTGCAATTGCTCGGACTGCTTGAGCGGACCGACATTGCCAGCCGCGGTCCGGGCGATCCGCGCGCGTGGTTCCTGTTCGCCGAGGCGAGCCGGTTGATGTACGCCGACCGCGACCAATATGTCGGCGATCCGGCGTTCGTGTCGGTGCCGGTCGAGGGGCTGCTCGACCCCGCTTACATCGACCAGCGTGCGACGCTGATCGGCGCAATGGCAGGCCCGCCGCCCGTCGCCGGCACCCCGCGCGGAGCGGTTCCCGCCGCCGCCGACCGGACACTTGAGCCCGCCGGAACCTCGCACTTCATCGTCCGCGACCGTGCTGGCAATGTCGTGTCGATGACCACCACGGTCGAAAGCATTTTCGGCAGCGGGCGGATGGTCGACGGCTTCTTCCTCAACAACCAGATGACCGATTTCTCGTTTCTGCCGACCGATGCGGCGGGGCAGCTGGTGGCCAATGTGGTCGGCCCCGGCAAGCGACCTCGGTCGTCGATGATCCCGTTGATCCTGACCACCAGGGACGGGCAGTTTGCTGGCGCGATCGGGTCGGCGGGGGGATCGGCAATCCTGGCCTATGTCGGCAAGTCATTGGTCGCGGCGATCGACTGG
>JANMAN010000284.1:0-13659 GCA_031359885.1 Tardiphaga sp.
CTTTGACGACGCGTTACGCCGGCAGCGCATACGTCGCGGTGATGCCGTTGGACGATGCCGCGATCAAGGGCGGACGCATCGAGCCGGAAGCGTTGAACGACACCAACAGGCTGGAGCTTTATGTTTTCGCGAGCGACGCGCATCGGCAGGCGGTGCTAGTCGCGCGGCTCGACAATCTCTGCAAGGGCGCATCGGGTGCCGCCGTGCAAAACATGCGGCTGATGTTGGGGTTGGGGTGACGGGCGTCATTCCGGGGCGCGCGCAGCGTAAGCTGCGAGCGAACCCGGAATCTTAGCAAGTTTGGTGTGCCCTGAAAGATGAGATTCCGGGTTCTCGTCCGACAAGTGTCGTCCAAGCCCCGGAATGACAATCGTTGTGTGAACCACTTCCTCTTGCCGGCATTGTCTGCCGACAGGAGACTTGCATCATGACCGACCGACACGACCCCAGCGACGCCGATATCTCTGTCATGGTCGATGTCGCTCGCTCGGCCGGCACGATGCTATCCGCCGACAAACAGGCACGGCTATCGGATTTGATCGCGGCCGGCCTGATCGAACCCGCTAAGTCGAACGACGGCGAAGGCGAGCGCTACAAGCTGACGCCGCAAGGGCAGGCGGTGCTTGACGAACGCGGCGTCGGTGCGAACGAGTCCTGACGCCGCATTCCAGCGCTTAGACGATCTTGAAAACCGCGAGCATCAGCACGACCTGCGCGAGGAAGCCGACCGTGAAGGTCAGCGTGCGGACGACGGGAATGCCGAACGTGTAGACGATCACGTGCGCCAGCCGCGAGAAGAAATAGACGGCGGAAGCCAACACGGTCCATTTCGTCGAATAATCGGCAGCGTTGAGGATCAGCACCAGTGGCGCGAAGATAATGAGGTTCTCGACCGCGTTGTCATGCGCGAACATCATGCGGTTGGCCCATTCCGACTGCGGACGGTCGGCCCGCGACGGGTTTGCCATCGCGCCGCCGAGGCCTCGCACCTGCAAGCGGTTCAGCACGTAGGGCACCCACATCACGGCGGTGAGGATCACGGTCCAGGTCAGCCAGAACAGTTCGCGCGTCATAAGTTCAACCTTTGATCGAGGTGGTTTGCCGCGGAATCGCGGGCGTTGGTCGAACCATAGCCGCTGTCCGTGACGGAGCCAATGTGTTCGGGTTCGTCATTGCGAGAAGCGACGTTCTTCATCTCGAAGAACGTCGCGACGAAGCAATCCAGCTCTTCTTGACTTAAAGAGCTGGATTGCTTCGCTCTGTTCATATCGGCCAAGCGGCCGATATGAACAGGCTCGCAATGACGAACTCCGATCGCATCTCAGGACCTTACCCGCACGTAACTGCCCGGTGCATCTTCGATCGGCGGGAACGCATCGCTGCCGACTTCGCGCGCAGGAATTTCCTCGTTGTCGATCGAGGACAGCCACTGCCGCCAGTCCGGCCACCACGATCCTTTGTGCTCCTGCGCACCCTTGATCCAGTCGGCCAGCGGCATGTCGCCGACGGCGTCGTTGGTCCAGTATTGATACTTGCCGGACGCGGGCGGATTGACCACGCCGGCAATGTGGCCGGAGCCGGACAAAACGTATTTCACGGGGCCGCCGAAGAATTGCGAGCCGTACAGCACCGACTGCGCCGGAGCGATGTGGTCTTCGCGGGTCGCGAGATTGTAGACGGGAACCTTGACCTGCGAGAGGTCGAGCAGCGTGTTGTCGAGCACCATCGAGCCGGTCGACAGCCGGTTTTCCAGGTAGCAGTTGCGCAGATAGAACGAGTGGTTCGCCGCGGGCATCCGCGTCGCGTCGGAATTCCAGTGCAGCAGGTCGAAGGCCGAGGGCGGCTGGCCTTTCAGGTAGTTGCTGACGACATACGACCAGATCAGATCGTTCGAGCGCAGCATGTTGAAGGCCATCGCCATCTTGCCGCCGTCGAGCACGCCGGTTTCCAGCATGTCTTTTTCGAGCGCGGAAATTTGGGCTTCGTCGACGAACACCATCAGATCGCCGGCATGGGTGAAGTCAACCTGAGCTGCGAAGAACGTTGCCGATGCGACGCGCTGGCGGCGTTTTTCGGCGAGCCACGCCAGCGTCGAAGCGAGCAGGGTGCCGCCGACGCAATAGCCGGCGGTGTGGACCTTGAGTTCGCCGGTCGCCTTTTCGATGACGTCCATCGCCGCCAGCGGACCCTGGTGCATATAGTCCGCGAACGACTTTTCGCTGAGTGCCTTGTCCGGGTTGACCCACGAGATCAGGAACACCGTGATGCCCTGATCGACGCACCATTTGACGTAGGATTTCTCGGGACGCAGATCGAGAATGTAGAACTTGTTGATCCACGGCGGCACGATCAGCAACGGCGTGCGCAGCACGTTCTCGGTCGCCGGCGTATACTGGATCAGTTGCATGATCTCGTTTTGAAAGATCACCTTGCCGGGCGTCACCGCCATGTTGACGCCGACGATGAGATTGTCCGGATCGGACTGGCGAATACGCAGGCTGCCGCCGCCGGCCGTGATGTCTTCGGCCAGCATTTTCATGCCGCGCACGAGATTGTCGCCGTTTGACGACAGCGTGTGGCGCAGCAATTCGGGATTGGTCATCACGAAGTTCGACGGCGCGACCGCGTTGCTGATCTGTTGGACGTAGAACTCGGCCTTCTTGCGGGTATGCGCGTCGAGCCCGTCGGCGTCGCGTACCAGCTCCTGCGCCATCTTCGTGGTCAGCAGATAGGTTTGCAGGACGAAATCGAAGAACTGGTTTGCCTTCCATTCGGGGTCGGCGAAGCGCTTGTCGCGCGGCGGGGCTTCGACGATCGGATCGACGTTTTCGCCCGCCATGCGGCGCATCGCGTTGCCCCACAGATCGAGATAGGCCTTGCCCATCTTCATCTGAATCTCGGTTGCGCGCTGATGGTCGGACAGCCAATATTCGGCGACCGTCGAGAAGGTTTTGACGACCTCCGCGATCTCGTTCGGCGGCTTGTCCATCACCGCGCCGTTCTCGCGCGGCTTGAGGTAAGCCGCGAGCGCCTGTCCGCTGGTTTCCATCGCACGCGCGATGTTCAGCGCGAATGCTTCGGCGTTGAACGTCGGCGACGAATTCGATGCGGGCTTGGCGGCGGTCGTGATGTCATTCATGAGCGGATACGATCGTGGTTCGATGACGGGAGAGCGTGACGCGGCGTCACGATATGGATCGATGATGACACGTTTCATCCGGCGTGACAGATTTCGATGTGCTGCGTTGCGTCAAAATTAAGCCGGGTTCGGTCATAATGCTGTCTCACGAGCCGGCTTGATCGTGCGATGTTGATCTTGCAGTGCGATAACGATGCAGCGTGTGGTGTTTGAGGTGGTGTGCGTGAAGATGTCCCAGACGATCGGCCGGACGGTTTTCGTTGCGATGATGCTCGCGGTCGGTGGATCGCTGGCCGGTTGCGGCAGCATGATCGCCGACCTGCCCGTCGTGGGGCTTCCCGCCGATGCGCCGCAGCGCCCGAAGACGGCGCGTGAATTCCCGGCCGTGCATGACATCCCCGACGGCCGCGCCATCCGCGAGGGCAAGATGACCAACGCGGAGCAGCAGCAAATCCAGGCCGATCTGGTTGCGGCGCGTGCGCAGTCCGCGGCCGCAGCTGCCGCCAAATAGCGCTTCGCGGCCAACGCCGACGCTTTAAAAAGCCGCTAACCGCTCACCCAATGGGTGGCGCTTGCGCCGGTCCGTGATAAAACCAGGCCGATTCAGCGGCCGCTTTCGCTTTCAGCTCGACGTCCGGCGATCGTTCGTCGTCCTAGCGATCCGCAGCCCCTTGTGTGTCCCGGAGCCCGACGTCCATGGAAGACTTCTATCGTATCCGCCGCCTGCCGCCTTACGTGTTCGAGCAGGTCAACCGCGCCAAGGCCGCGGCGCGGAACGCGGGCGCCGACATCATCGACCTCGGCATGGGCAATCCCGATTTGCCGACGCCGCCCCATGTGCTGGAGAAGCTGAAGGACACGCTCGGCAAGCCGCGCACCGACCGCTATTCGGCGTCGCGCGGCATCACAGGCCTGCGCAAGGCGCAGGCGGCGTATTACGCCCGGCGTTTCGGGGTGAAGCTCAATCCCGACACCCAGATCGTCGCCACGCTCGGCTCCAAGGAAGGCTTCGCCAACGTCGCGCAAGCGATCACCGCGCCCGGCGATGTCGTGCTGTGCCCGAACCCGAGCTATCCGATCCACGCTTTCGGTTTTCTGATGGCCGGCGGTGTTATCCGTTCGGTGCCGTCCGACCCGTCGCCGGATTTCTTCGCGGCCTGTGAACGCGCGATCATCCACTCGATCCCGAAGCCGATCGCGATGATCGTCTGCTATCCCTCGAATCCGACCGCGCAGGTCGCGACGCTGGATTTCTACAAAGACCTCGTCGCTTTCGCGAAGAAGCACGAAATCTACATCCTCTCGGATTTGGCCTATTCGGAGGTCTATTTCGACGACAACCCGCCGCCCTCGGTGCTCGAAGTGCCCGGCGCGATCGACGTCACCGTCGAGTTCACCTCGATGTCGAAGACGTTCTCGATGGCCGGCTGGCGGATGGGCTTCGCGGTCGGCAACGAGCGCATCATCGCGGCGCTGACGCGGGTGAAGTCCTATCTCGATTACGGCGCGTTCACGCCGATTCAGGTCGCTGCGACCGCGGCACTGAACGGTCCGGACGATTGCATCAAGGAAATGCGCGACACCTATCGCAAGCGCCGCGATGCCCTGGTCGATTCGTTCGGCCGCGCCGGCTGGCAAATTCCGCCGCCCTCGGCGTCGATGTTTGCCTGGGCGCCCTTGCCGGAGAAGTTCCGCGACGTCGGCAGCATGGCCTTCGCGACGCTGATGGTGGAAAAATCCGGCGTCGTGGTGTCGCCCGGCGTGGCCTTCGGCGAGCACGGCGAGGGCTATGTCCGCATCGCCATGGTCGAGAACGAGCAGCGCATCCGGCAGGCCGCGCGCGGCGTGCGCCGCTTCCTTGAAAGCGGGCTCGAAACGTTGCACAACGTGGTCCCGCTCGCCAACCGGGCCTAAATTTCCGAACAGGTTCTCAATCCAATGGTCGTACCCCTGAAGCTGGGCATCGCGGGGCTCGGCACCGTTGGTGCCGCCGTCGTCCACATGATCGAGGCGCAAGCGCAGGTCCTGACCGCGCGTTGCGGCCGCGAGATCAGGGTCACGGCCGTGACCGCACGCAGCAAGGCCAAGAAGCGCGGGCTTTCGCTGGACGGCGTGAATTGGGCGAAGGACGCGCTGGCGCTCGCCAACGATCCCGACGTCGACTGCTTCGTCGAGCTGATGGGCGGTTCGGACGAGCCGGCCTTGTCGGCGATTTCGGCGGCGCTGGCGAATGGCAAATCGGTCGTTTCGGCCAACAAGGCGCTGATCGCCAAGCACGGCCTGAAGCTGGCGGCACTGGCCGAAAAGCACGGCGGTGCGCTGAATTTCGAGGCCGCCGTTGGCGCCGCGATCCCCGTGGTCAAGACATTGCGCGAAGGCCTTGCCGGCACCGACATCGACCGCGTCTACGGCATTCTCAACGGCACCTGCAATTACATCCTGACCCGCATGGAGCAGGAGGGCCTGTCCTTCGACGCATGTCTGGCCGATGCGCAGCGGCTCGGCTACGCCGAAGCCGATCCCTCGTTCGATATCGACGGGCACGACACCGCGCAGAAGCTGGCGATCCTGGCGAGCCTCGCCTTCGGCACCAAGGTTTCGCAAAGCGCCGTTTCGGTCGAAGGCATCACGTCGATCGCGCCCGAAGATTTGCGGGCGGCTTCGGAGTTGGGCTTCCGCGTCAAATTGCTCGGCGTTGCGGTTAAGACCAAAACGGGTATCGAGCAGCGCGTCCACCCGACCATGGTGCCGAAGACCTCGTCCATCGCGCAGGTGATGGGCGTCACCAACGCTGTCACCATCGATGGCGCGGGCATTCCGCCGATCACGCTGGTCGGGCCGGGGGCGGGCGGTGCTGCGACCGCATCCGCCGTCGTCGCCGATATCGCCGACGTCGCGCGCGGGATTCGCGCGCTGCCGTTCGGGCGGCCGGTCGCGAAGCTGGCGGCGACGAAGAAGGCGCCGATGGAGCATCACGAAGGCGGTTATTACATCCGGCTGATGGCGCGCGATCTCGCCGGCACCGCAGCGACCATTGCGACGCGCCTCGCAGAGCAACAGATTTCAATCGAGTCGATCGTGCAGCGCCATCCGGACGGCGCGTTCGACGTTGACGGCAAGCCGCGGCAATCGTCGCCGGTGCCGGTCATTCTGATCACCTACGCCACCAGCGAAGACGCCGTCCGGCGCGCGCTCCAGGCAGTGCAACGCGACAGGGTCATCAACGGCAAGCCGCAAGTGATCCGGATCGAAAAGAACTAGCTTTTATGCAGGTCATTCGGCCTGCGCGACGTTTCAAGGAGTGAGCCGATGTCCACCCATATTTCCGTTCCGCCGCAACAATTGCTCGAACGCATTTTGACGCTGGAGATCGTGCGCGTCACCGAGCGCGCCGCCGTGTCCGCCGCGCGTTTGCGCGGCCACGGCAATGAGAAGGCCGCCGATCAGGCCGCCGTCGATGCGATGCGCCGCGAACTCAACAAGATGCCGATCGAAGGCACGATCGTGATCGGCGAAGGCGAGCGCGACGAAGCGCCGATGCTGTTCATCGGCGAGAAGGTCGGCATCAATGCCGGCCCGAAAGTGGACATCGCGGTCGATCCGCTCGAAGGCACGACGCTGTGCGCCAAGAACATGCCGGGCTCGATCGCCACGATGGCGATGGCCGATGGCGGCACGCTGCTGCATGCGCCGGACTGCTACATGAAGAAGATCGCGATCGGCCCCGGCTATGACAGGACCGTCATTGAACTCGACGCGTCGCCGGCCGAGAACATCATCCGTCTCGCCAAGGCCAAAGGCGTCAAGCCGTCCGACATCAATGCGCTGGTGTTGGATCGCCCGCGCCATGCCGACATCATCGCCAGCATCCGCTCCGTCGGCGCGGGCGTGCGCCTCATCACCGACGGCGGCGGCGCCGGCGTGATCCACACCGCCGACCCCGAGAATACCGATGTCGATATCTACATCGGCACCGGCGGCGCGCCGGAAGGCGTGCTGGCTGCTGCGGCGCTGCGCTGCATCGGCGGCCAGATGCAATGCCGGCTGATTTTGGATACCGACGAGAGCCGCGAGCGCGCGCTCAAGATGGGCATTACCGATCCGAAGATGATCTACGGCGTCGAGGACATGGCGCGCGGCGACTGTCTGTTCGCCGCGACCGGCGTGACCGACGGTTCGCTGCTATCGGGCGTCAAGTTTCGCGGCCATATCATCCACACCGAAACCGTCGTGATGCGATCGGTGACCGGCACCGTCCGCATCATCAAGGGCGAGCATCGCCAGCTCGAGAAGTTTCATCTGGATTGATCTTAAGCAAATCGTCATTCCGGGGCGCTCGCACGCCCTCGTGCGAGCGAACTGAGGTGCGCAATTGCGCACCGGAGAATCTCATCATGTTTATCTCGACCCGATTCCGGGTTCGCGTTCGGCTGCGCCGCCCGCGCCCCGGAATGACGCAAGTTGGAGAAGGTGCGTATGCCCACACCCGAGATCGTCATTCGTCCTGTCGGCGCGGACGAGCGCGCGGCGTGGGAGCCGTTGTGGAACGGTTACATCGCTTTCTACAAGGCGACGCTCGCGGCCGGAGCCAGCGACGTCGCGTGGGCGCGATTTCACGATCCAGCCGAGCCGATGCATCTGCTCGGCGCATACGTGGACGGCAAGCTGACCGGCATCGTGCAATATCTGTTTCACCGGTCGACCTGGACGCCGGGAAACTATTGTTATCTGCAAGACCTGTTCGTCGACGACAGCGCGCGCGGGCTCGGGCTCGGCCGCGCGCTGATCGAAGCGGTCTATGCCGATGCCAAAGCCAAGGGCGCCAGCCGCGTGCATTGGCTCACTCAAAACGACAATGTGCAGGCGCGGATTCTCTACGATCAGATCGCGGACAATTCGGGCTTCATGCAGTACCGCAAGGTGTTCTGAGAGTTCGTTATTGCGAGGAGACGCGATCCTCGCTTGCGAGGAACGCGGCGACGAAGCAATCCAGTCTTGCTTTGTTTTAAGGAAGACTGGATTGCTTCGCTGCGCCAAACCGGCCATGGCCGGATTGGCTCGCTCGCAATGACGGAGAGACGCCGATGACGACCATGCCCGACATCACCCACGTCAAAGCCCTCGTGTTCGACGTGTTCGGCACCGTCGTCGACTGGCGCAGCAGCCTCATCAACGATTTTAAACGCTGGGGCGGCGAGCGCGGGATTGACGCCGACTGGCCGGCGCTGGTCGATGCGTGGCGGCAGGCCTACATGCCGTCGATGGACGAGGTGCGCAAACATCCGGAAAACGGGTTCGTCGCGCTCGATACCCTGCATCGGCAGTCGCTCGAAAAATTGGTCGAACAATTCGCCATCAAGGGTCTCGGAGAAACCGAGCTGCATTATATGACGCTCGGCTGGCATCGGCTCCTGCCGTGGCCGGATAGCGTCGCAGGGCTTACGGCGTTGAAGCGTCGCTACATCATCTCGCCGCTGTCGAACGGCAACGTCGCGCTTTTGACGAACATGGCCAAGCACGCCGGTCTGCCGTGGGATCTGGTGCTGTCGGCGGAGGTTTTCGGGCACTACAAGCCCGATCCCGAAACGTATCTGGGCGCTGCGAAAATCCTGTCGCTCGAACCTGCGCAGGTAATGATGGTCGCGGCTCACAACAACGATCTGGCCGCCGCGCATGCGCTCGGTTTGAAGACGGCCTTCGTGCCGCGCGTCACTGAATATGGCCCGCACCAGAACCGCGATTTCAAGGCCGAGGGCGACTGGACCATTGTCGCGGATGATTTCAACGATCTCGCCAAGCGGATGGGGTGTTGAATCTGATCCACTTGAGTTGAAGCAAAACTTCCAAACGGCTTGAGCGCGTTCCTCCCCCCCTTGCGGGGGAGGGTTAGGGAGGGGGGGCAAAAGAAAACAAGCTCTCACAAAGCCCCCACCCCCGACCCCTCCCCGCCAAGAGGGGGGAGGGGAGCGCGCTTCCGGCGGAGCGAACTTCGCGTTTTAACTTGAATGAAGCAGTCTCTAGGCCCCGCGGTCCCTGAAAGCGTCGACCATCAACGGATTGAGGCCCAGCTCGGCGAGCGCTTCGCGGGCGCGGCCGTTGTTCTGCGCGCGGCCGGCAAGACGATGGCCGCTCAGGCGGTCCGGCAGCGCTGTCAGCAGCGCGCCTTGGCCGAGCCGCTTCGCCCATTCGTTGAGATCGTGCGACAGGAAACGATAGCCGCCGACGGAAACGATCCCGGCCGGCGGCGCGGTGATGCAGATCGCGCCGGTGTTGCGGTCGATCCGTGCCGCGTAACCCGTGTCGATGTGGTCAAGCACGGCCTGTCCCGGCGGCAGCAGCGGGACGTAGGATTCCGGCGTCATCATCGGACTGCGCATGCCGAGCGTTCCGCGCTCAGTGAGGAACACGTCGCCCGCGACGGACGATGACGGCACGCTGCGCGGCGCGCCGTGCGGACCGGGCATGATCTTCGCGGGCAGGCCATCGTCGCCACGTCGCGCGGCGAACAATCCCGACTCTCCGAACAAATAGATATCCGTCCATGCGACCTGACGCTCCGGCCAGGCTTCGCTCGATGCGACCTGTTCGGGCGCGCGCCACAGCGCGACGATGTGGCGGAGCGCCGGCAGTCGCGACGGCCATCCGTCGTCCGCGAGCTTTTGCGCCAACGGGGCGGGCGCGATCAGCACGGCGGACTGATTTTCGGCTATTTGCTGTTCGAGCGCGTCGGCGTCGAACGGATGATGGAGAGCCAGCGTGCCGCCGGTCAGCAGCCATGTGACGAGGGTGGCGGCAAGTCCGGCGAACGACGAAGGCGATAGCGCCGCCATGATGCCTGCGCCCTGCGGCAGTTCGCTTTCGAGGTAGATCGGCAGCCCGCCGGCAATCAATTGCAGATGCGTGCGCGGCACCGGGCGGATGCCGTCGTCGGTCACGTCGAACGAGACGATCGCGGCGCGTCGCGAATCCTGTGCTGCGGTCGGCGTCGCGCCGCCGCCCTCGGTGAGCACCTCGTCGAGCGAGACCATGCCGTCCGGCAGGTCGTCGCCGAAGCCGCCGACATAGCGGATCGCGAAGGCTTCGGCGGCGGCGTTCATCGCCAGATCGGCGTGGTCGATGCCGTCGATCGTCCGCGTGGTGATGATGGCGCGCGCGCCGGTACGGTTCAGCGCCACGGTCAATTCGGCCTGTCGCCACAGTTGCGGCAGCAGCGCCACGACAAGGCCGGCGCGATGCGCGGCAAGCACCGTCAGGATGAATTCGGTCGTGGCGGCTAGCTGGATCGCGATCACCGAATTCGACGGCAGGCCCATGATGGCGAAATGCGCCGCCAGTGCGCCGACGGCGCGATCGGCTTGCGCGAAGGTGAGCCGCTGCGGCTGCTGGCCGGTGACGCGCATCTTGTCGGCGGGATCGATGAGCGCCATAGCGCCGGGCTGACGCGCCAGCACCCGCCGAAACAAGCCATCGAGTGTCGGCGATATGGGCGACTGGATCACGGCGTCACTTCGCATTCTGTTGCGGCTGATGCCACCACGTCTCGGGCAGGTAGCCCGACAACGCAGTGGTGGTGGGCTTGTGTATCCGATTCCATCGAGCGATCCATTGCTCGCCGGCGTTATAGACCGGAATCGCATAGGCACCCGCGATCAGGGCGCGGTCCAGCGCGCGCACCGCCGGCACGAAGTCGCTTCGATCTCGTGCGGTCAGCAACGCCGCGATCATCGCGTCGATGGCGGGGTCGGTTGCGCCCATGTAGTTGCGGCTGCCAGGCGCATTCGCCGCAGCCGATCCGAAATAGAACGCCTGCTCGTTGCCGGGAGAGAGCGATTGGTCCCAGCGGTTCTGGATCATGTCGAAATCGAAAGCGAGCCGGCGCTGGTCGAATTGCACGGCATCGACAAGCCGCACGGCGAGCGCGATGCCGGCGCGTTTGAGGTCGCGCTGATATGCCAAAGCGATGCGCTCCTGATCGCGCGTCGTGACCAGCAGTTCGAACTTGAACGGCACGCCTGTGGCATCGCGCAACGTCGTGCCGTCGAGTTTGTAGCCGGCCTCCGCCAACAGATCGAGCGCCGCGCGCAAGGCGAGGCGGTCTCGGCCGGAGCCGTCGCCGGCGGGCAGGCGATAGCTGCCGTCCATGATGTTGTCAGGGATCGTCGCGGCAAAGGGGGCCAGCAGTGCGCGTTCGGTCGCGTCGGCCGGGCGGGTATAGGCTGACAATTCGGAGCCGGCGAAGAAGCCGGCGGCGCGGGTGTAGAGGTCGAAGAAATAGTTGCGGTTGATCCATTCGAAATCGAACAGCAGCGTCAGCGCCCGACGCACGCGGATGTCGGAAAACATCTGCCGGCGGGTGTTGAACACCAGATATTCGGACGGCTGCGGCAACCCGGTTTTGATCGTGTCGCGGATCATCTGACCATTACGCGCAGCTGGGAAGTCGTAGCCTTCGTGCCAGCGCAGCGGCTCATGCTCGACGCGCGCATCGTAGAGCCCGCGCTTGAACGCCTCGAACGCGCCGTTGGCTTCACGGTAGAAGTCGAGCCTGACCTCATCGAAATTCCACAGGCCTTTGTTGACCGGGAGATCGCGGCCCCAATAATTCGGGTCGCGGATCAGCGTCACCGATGCGCCGGGCTTGACGTCCGTGACGCGATACGGCCCCGAACCGAGCGGCGGCTTCAACGAGGTCTGTTCGAAGGTGTCGGGATCGACGGCATGCTTCGGCAACACCGGCATGAGGCCAAGGATCAGCGGCAGTTCGCGGTCCGGCGCGCCGCCAAAGTCGAACCGCACGGTGCGCCCGTCCAACGCGTCCGCGCGTGCGACCTTAGAGTAATAGCCGCGATGGTTGGGCCGGCCTTTGTCGCGCAGCAGCGCCCATGAAAACAAAACGTCGTCCGCGGTGACGGGCTTGCCGTCCGAGAACCGTGCCTTGGCGTCGATCCGGAAAGTGACGAAGCTTCTGACATCGTCGGTCTCGACGCTTTCGGCGAGGAGGCCGTAGAGCGTAAAGGGCTCGTCTTCGCTGCGGATCATCAGGCTTTCAACGACGTAGCCACGGATTTTCTGGACCGCGAGGCCTTTGACGATCATCGGATTGAGGCTGTCGAACGTGCCGAGCAGGCCCAGCACGAGCCGGCCGCCTTTCGGGGCGTCCGGATTGACATAGGGCATCCGCAGATACCCCGCCGGAAGCGCCGGCGCGCCGTGCATGGCCATCGCATGCTGCGGCTCGGCGAAAACTGGCGACGGCGCGGTCAGCGACAGAGCCGCGATCGCCATCGCAACATGGCGCAACAGGCGAGGGCGGTTTGATTCGCGTGCGATCACCTCGAAAGGATATCACGCCCGCGCGAGCGGCGGTCCGGCGCGATCAAAACCTGTTGTCAGCATTGATCTTTCCACGCGCCGCTGTCATGAAGTCCAGCAATTGACTGTTGCCGCGGTCGCTGTCACGTATCCGCCTCAATTGCCACAGAGACACCCGCCGAACGCCTGTCGGGCAGCGCCCGCGCCGTGCTCGCGCGTTTCGTTTATGAAAGGGTTTTCCGCAATGAGTTTCCGTGCATTCAACGCGCCGGCTTGGCCGCGCGGCCGGGTCATGGCTCTGCTGGCGGCATCCGCCTTGACCGCCGCATGCGCAAGCGCGCCGGCCTTTGCGCAGGCTCCGCCGGCGGCGGCACCTGCGGCTCCCAAGGCGGCCCCGGCCGCTCCGAAGGCAGCCCCCAAGGCGGCTCCGAAAGCAGCACCGGCTGCTCCCGCTGCCGGCGCACCAGCGGCGGCTGGCGCGCAGCCTGCGGACCAGCAGGTGCAGTTGATCTATGCGCCGTGGACCAAATTCTGCCTTAAGGGCCAGGATGCAGCTGCCAAGCAGGTTTGCTTCACAGGAAAGGACGGCCGTATCGAATCCGGCCAGCCGGTCATCGCTGCCGTCATCATCGAGCCGGAAGGCGAGCCGAAGAAGATCTTGCGCGTGACGCTGCCGCTCGGCATGCAACTCGTCCACGGCACCCGCATCATCGTCGACTCCAACGCGCCGGCGCAGTCGCCTTACGTGATCTGCTTCGCCAATGGCTGCATGTCCGACTACGAAGTGACGCCCGAGCTGATGGCCAACATGAAGAAGGGCCAGAACCTTGTCGTGCAGGCGATCAACTCGAACGGCGCGCCGTTGACGCTGCCGTTGCCGCTGAGCGAGTTCGCCAAGGCCTATGACGGCCCGGCAACCGATCCGAAGGTCTTCGAAGAGACCCAGAAGAAGCTTCAGGACGAATTGCAGAAGCGCGCGGCCGAAGCGCGGGCCAAGCTCGAAGCCCAGCAGCCCGGCGGGGCCGCTCCGGCCAATCCGGCTGCAAAATAATTTTGATTGTTTGACTGCAAAAAAAGCGCTCCGAAAGGAGCGCTTTTTTTGGTTTGATCGGTCATTCCGGGCGCGGGCGGCGTTAGCCGAACGCGAACCCGGAATCTGGTAAAGATGAACTTGCTGAGATTCCGGGTTCGCTTGCGCTATCGCGCTT